>JBPCWY010000201.1:0-12299 GCA_051009035.1 Gammaproteobacteria bacterium | reverse complement strand
CGCATTTTGTGCGAAAAAATTTTGGCGGCTATCGCCGCCCGCAAGTTAAAAATTCTTGCGGTAAGACATTGTGATGCCGGCTCTGTTTTCGCTGAGCCGCTGGTATACATTGAAACGCAGGTTGCTGTCCGATGTGCCGAACAACGCTTCCGCCGTAATGCTCGTGTTGCGGTCAAGGCGGTTGTCTCTCATCGGCGAGCTGATGCGGAGCTTGTAGGAATCGTTGGGCATGAAAAAATTGGTCCGCGACAAACCCATGTCAAAACCGCTCGTTTCTATGTCGCGCGAAGAATACGAAACATCTTGAAATCCGGTCGTGTACATCGCATACCACTTGGTATTTTCGCCCACCCAATAATCGGCATTGGTGCGGTGGTAGTAGCTTTGGGTCGTTTGGCTGCTGCGGAAACCGGAGTAGGAATACAACGCCAACGCTTCAACCTTTGTGGTCATGCGGTATTCCATGCTAAAGTTGCCGAACATGCTGTCGGTGGATTGGCTGACCGAAAACGACAATACATTCGCCCGCGCCAATTGCGCCGGAATTGTTTGCGCTTCCATTAACGCGTCCGCCGAACCGCTCGCGAGTTGTTGTTTTTTGGCGACGCAGTTTTGCTCGTTGGTGTCGGGGTTGATTGTCAATACCCCTTCCGCGCAGTCGGAAGCCGCCGCCGCTTTGGGGGCGTCGGGAAATTGGCAAATAATCCGGTCATCGCTTTCGCGGATGCGCTCAAAAACCAGTCCGCGCTCGGCGCATTGCGCCGCGCCGTCCGCAACGGAAGCCGCCGCGCCGCCTGCATAAGCGCCCAATGCCAGCGCTACCACCGCCCCGGCAATTTGATACATCCGAAAGTTCATTGTTTTCATGGTCTTCTCCGTGTGTGCGCGAGGAGCGGCAACGGCGGCGCGCCCGTCCAAGCGTGCGCCAAATCCCGCCGCCAGCGCGCCGAGACCTTTTTGCAGTTGTATACCAAACCTCATGGACGGGGATTGTATCACAATTTTTCGGTTTTTACAACAAATCGCAAAAAAATATCGCTTCCGGCGAAAAGCGGTTTTTTGTCCCAAATTACGTATTTTTCCCAAAAAACCGGGCAAATCTCCGCCTGCAAATTCCACGCCGGAGGAAATGCGCCAGTTTTGGGCGGCGTTTGGGCAAAGCGCGGGCGGTTTGCGCGCCGCCGTTTTTGCGGGGGCGAAAAATCCGGGCGCGGGAAAATTCCGCCGATTTGCGTAAATTGCGCGAATTGCCAATATTGAAAGTTGGCTGTTGCGGATTAATGCGGGTTTTGCAATATCTCATTTTCATGCCGCAAAAAAACGCCCTTTGCCCCGCCGTTTTAGTTTCCCCGCCGCGGACGGTTTGCGAAAAAAATAATCCGCCGTTTTTCGCTTTTCGCTTCCGGTTGGATTTTGGTTGGAGATGCGCGCGAAATTTTTGGAAATTTCGCTTTTTGCCGAAAACGGCGGGGGAAGAATCGGGGCGGTGTTGTAAAATCGCGGCGATGAGAAATTCTTTGCGCGCGGGCGCGGATATGCCTTTGGATATTGTCGTTTTGGCGGGCGGGCGCGGGCGGCGTTTGCGCTCCGAAACTCCCAAGCCGTTGCTGGCGCTTGCCGATACGCCGCTCATCGCCCATGTTATCGCCGCGGCGGCAAAGCTTTCGCCCCGCCGAATTGTCGCGGTCGTCCCGCCCGATGCGCCCGGTTTGCGGGCGGCGGCGCAAAACGCCTGCGCCGCGCAAGTGGAATTTGCCGCGCAACCCGTCCCGCGCGGCACGGCGGACGCCGCCCGTTGCGGCGCAAAATTGCTGGGCGATGACGGCGTTATATTAACGCTCTGCGCCGATGCGCCGTTGCTTGCCGCGCAAACATTGCAACAGATGCGCCGCCGCGCCGCCGCCGGAGCGCTCGCGCTCATGTGTTTTCATGCAAAAAACCCGCGCGGCTACGGGCGAATCGTCCGCGAGGCCGGCAAAATCTCCGCTATTACGGAAGAAAAAGACGCCACGCCCTCGCAACGGAAAATTACCGAAGTATTCGCCGGGGCGCTTGCCGCGCCGGGGGCGTGGCTGAAACCGGCGCTGGCAAAAATCCGCCCGTCCGCTTCCGGCGCGGAATTGTATTTAACCGCGCTGGCGGAAGCGGCGCGGCGGCAAAATATCCCGCGCGAATCGGTATTGGCGGCGGAAGAAGAAGCGCGCGGAATCAACACGCCGGAAGAATTCGCCGCCGCCGAAACATCGTTGCGCCGCCGCCGCGCGCGGGAATTAATGGCGCAAGGCGTCCGCCTCGCCGACCCGGCGCGCATTGATATTCGCGGCGAAGTGCGGGCGGGGCGCGATGTGGAAATTGATGTTAATGTCATTTTGTCCGGCGCGGTAGTGCTGGGGCGCGGTTGCCGCATCGGGGCGAATTGCGTGATTGCCGACTGCGTTTTGGGGGCGGAAACGCAAATCGCGCCGTTTTGCCATTTGCGCGGGGCGCATATCGGTAGCCGCTGCCAAATCGGTCCTTTCGCCCGCATTCGCCCGCAAACTTCGGTTAAGGCAGAATCGCGCATCGGCAATTTTGTGGAAATCAAAAACAGCGTTTTGGGGGCGCGGGTCAAAGCGGCGCACTTGGCGTATTTGGGCGATGCGGAAATCGGCGCGGAGGCGAATATCGGCGCGGGCGCGATTACCTGCAATTATGACGGCAAACGCAAACACAAAACGCATATCGGCGCGGGCGCGTTTATCGGCTCCGATGTGCAATTAATTGCGCCGGTGCGGGTCGGGCGCGGCGCGTATATCGCCGCCGGGACGACTTTGGCAAAAGACGCGCCGGCGGGAATGCTGACCGCCGCGCGCGTTGCGCAAATCAGCCGGAAAAAACGCTAATGTGCGGCATTGTCGGCGCGGCGGCGGCGGCGGACGCGCGCGCTTTTTTGTTGCGCGGATTGGAAGCGGTGGAATACCGCGGTTATGATTCGGCGGGAATCGCGTTTGCCGGAGCGCGCGGCGTGCGCCGTTTTGCGGTTGCCGGACGGGTGGAAAAACTGCGCGGCAAAACGCAAAACGCCGCCGGACACACCGGCATCGGACACACCCGCTGGGCGACGCACGGCGCGCCCACAATGCAAAACGCCCATCCGGTCGCCTGCGGCGCAATCGCCCTCGCGCATAACGGCATTATTGAAAACCACGCCCGCCTGCGCGCCGAGTTGCGCGCCGCGGGCAGGGTTTTTCGCACCGAAACGGATACCGAAACGGCGGCGCATCTTTTGGACATGGCGTTGGCGGAAGACGGGGATTTGTTGTCCGCGATGCAAAAAACCGCGGCGCAACTCACGGGCGCGTTTGCCCTCGCCGCCATTGCCGCCGGACGCCGCGAAATCGCTTTTGTCCGGCGCGATTCGCCGTTGTTGGTCGGCGTGGGAAAAGGCGGCGCGTATCTCGCTTCGGACGCGCAGGCGTTGCAAAATGCGGCGGACAAAATCGCCCGCTTGGAAGACGGCGATTGCGGCGTTATCAGCGCGGGCGAAGTGCGGATTCTCAACGCCCGCGGCGCGGCAGTGCGGCGCGCGTGGCGCAAACCTCCGGCGCAAACCGCCGCCGCTTTGGGCGCGCACCGGCATTTCATGCAAAAAGAAATTTTTGAACAACCGCAAGCCGCCGCCGCCGCAACGCGCCCGTTTTCGGACGGCAAACAAATATTAATGCGCGCTTTTGGACGGGGCGCGGCGGGCGCGTTTCGCCGCGCCGGTAATATTTTATTGCTCGCTTGCGGCAGCAGCTGCCACGCCGCCATGACCGCCCGTTATTGGATGCGCCGTTTGGGGATTCCCTGCCGGACGGAAATCAGCAGCGAATACCGCGCCGGTCCGGACGCCGAAGCCACAGGCGCGCTCGCCGTCGCCGTTTCGCAATCGGGCGAGACGGCGGATACGCTTTCCGCCCTCCGCGCCGCCAAAAAATCGGGCGCGGCGACTCTCGCCTTAGTCAACGCGCCGGACAGCGCAATAGAACGCGAAGCCGATTTTGTCATGCACGCCCGCGCCGGTCCGGAAATCGGAGTCGCGTCGACAAAATGTTTTACCGCGCAACTCGCGCAGCTGCTCCTTTTATCCTTGGCGCTTGGCAAAGCGCGCGGACGCCTTTTGCCGCGGGACGAAACGGCGGCGTTGGCGCAAATCGCCAAACTGCCGGAAATATTGCGGCGCGCGCTGTTGTTGGAAAACAAAATTATCCCCTGGGCGCGGACATTCGCCGCCGCGCAAAACGCGCTGTATATCGGGCGCGGCGCGCATTATCCGCTGGCGTTGGAAGGCGCGTTAAAATTAAAAGAAATTTCTTACTTGCACGCCGAAGGATGCGCCGCCGGAGAATTAAAACACGGCATGCTGGCGTTGGTGGACGGCAAAATGCCGATTGTCGGGCTTGCGCCGGACAACGCGTTATCCGCCAAAATGGCCGCCAATTTATCGGAAGTCGCGGCGCGGCGCGGGCGGCTTTTTATATTAGGCGCGGCGAATATTCCGGGCGCAAAAACGATTGCGGTAGAAGACGGCGGCGAATGGATTTCACCCATCACCTACGCCGTCCCGTTGCAACTTCTCGCCTATCACACGGCGCGCAAAAAAGGCGCGGACATAGACAAACCGCGCAACTTGGCAAAATCGGTAACCGTGGAATAAATATTTTTTAGAATAAAAAGAAACCCGTAAAACGGCGCACTTTCCAAACGCCGTTTTCTTTTATTCTTCCCCGCCGCCGTTTGCTTTTCATTTTTCACATTTCACCGCTTGCCGTTGCAGTTTGCTTTTCGCGTTTGCCATTTGCCTTTCGCCGTTTTCCGTTGCCGTTTTCCGTTTTCCCGTAATCCCGCAACCCTCCCGTAATCCCGCCCCCCGTCATTCCTGCGAAGGCAGGAATCTCTTTGCCGCTCGCAGTGTCCGAAATTCCGCTTGCTCCCGCCCCCGCAGTTTCGGCAAAAGCCGCCATGAAAAAACTGCCATGACTTTGGCGAAACCGCAACCGGCAAAAAGATTCCTGCTCCCCGCCTTCGCGAGGACATGCTTCGCAGGAATGGAAAATCGGATGGGAAGAAAGAATCGGGCGGAAAAAAATCAGGCGGAAAAAATGCCCGCCCGAAATACCCGCCTGTTTCGGTTTTAATCGGCGGCGGGCGGGGACGATTCTAAAACGGCGCGCATGTCGTAGAGACCGGGGGCGGCGCGGGCGGCGAAAATTGCCGCTAATACCGCGCCGGAAGCGTAGTTGTCGCGGCTGCCGGAGCGGTGGATGATTTCTAAATATTCGCCGTCTCCGGCAAAAACGGCGCGGTGTTCGCCGACAATGTCGCCACCGCGGAGCGCCGAAAATCCGATGTCGCCGGATTTGCGTTTGCCTTGTCCGCGGCGCGAAAAAACGGCGGCTTCGGAAAAATTGACGCCCGCCGCTTCCGCCATTACTTCGCCCAAACGCAACGCCGTCCCGGACGGCGCATCCCGTTTTTCGCGGTGGTGCGCTTCCGCGATTTCCATATCATAACCGCGCAAACGCCGCGCCGCCAGCGCCGCCAGCTCAAACATGACATGCACCCCGGCGCTCATATTCGGCGCAAAAACCAGCGCAATATCCGCCCCCGCGTTTTTCAATTCCCGCTCTTCCGCATCATTAAATCCGGTCGTGCCGACGACCAGCGGAATGCGGTGTTCGCGGCATTTTGCGGCGAGCGAAAGCGCGGCGGACGGGGCGCTAAAATCTATAAATACTTCCGCCGCCGGGTTAAATTTGTCCGCAACGCAAACGCCCGCCGCCGCTTCCCCCGCCAACACCGCCGCATCTTGCCCCAATTCGGCATGTCCGGAAAACTCCAACGCCGACGCCAGCGCGGTTTTTTTGTGGCGCAACACGGCGGCGGTAATGCGCCGTCCCATGCGCCCCGCCGCACCCGAAACGCCGATGCGGACGAGGGTCACGGATTGGGCGGCGAGGGGATGATTTCGGCGAGCGAATCGCCGGTGAAGACGAGGCGGACGCTCCAAGTTTCTTCCCGCAAAACAAAGCCGGGGGCGCGGCGGCGGTAGTAATAAAACCACGCATTTTCATCGGCAAATACGGCGGGGAGGCGGTTTTCGCCGAGCAATTCGCGCACTTCGGTTTTGCTCATGCCCGGACGCAGGGCGTCAATATTGCCGGGGAGGAGGTCGTTGCCTTGGCGGATTTCGCTTTTGTAGGCGCAACCGGCGCACAGGCAAAAAATCGCCGCCGCGAAGAGATTGCGCGGCAAGCGGCGAAAAAAAACGCGAAACGGCATTATAATAGGGGGAAAGTTTTGGAAAAATGAAAAACGCGAAAATTATAACACAATGAACGGCGCGGAGATATTAAGAAACGCCGGACTGCATCCGACCGCCGGGCGTTTGGCGGTATTGGAAAGCTTGCGCGCGGGCGAATGCCTTGCGGCGCGCGAAGTTGCGCAGCGTCTGGCGCGCCGCCCGCACATCCCCCCCGCCACGGTCTACCGCGCGTTGTCTTCGCTGTGCGGCGCGGGTTTGGCGCGGCGCATTCCGTCCGGCAACGGCGCGGTGTATATGCTGGCGGCGGAAGAATCCGCGCCGCAATTAGTTTGCTCCCGCTGCGGCAAAGTGGAAAAAATCAGCTCCCCCGAAGTCCGCCGCTACAATACGGCGTTGAAAAAAAACCGCGGCGGCGCGGGCGCGCTTTTGATGCTCGCCGATTGCAACCGAAAAGAATGCGGTTGAGCATGCGGCGTTTTACTGTTTCGGCGGCGGCTGTTTCGGCGGCGGGCTTTTCGGCGTTTTCATTGGCGGCGGTTTTGTTGGCGGCGGCGTTGGCAACGGCGGCGGCGGCGGAAGACGGCGAAACGCTGATGCGCCGTTTTTTGGACAAAACGCCCGGCGGCAAAATTTCTTTCCTCCAAAAATCGGTCGGGCGGCAGGGCGAAACCGTCGCCGAAAGCAACGGGCGTTTTTGGTTTCGCCGCCCCAATTTATTCCGCATGGAATACGACCCGCCGGACGCGCTAACCGCGGTTTCGGACGGCGAAAACAACTGGACTTACCAGCCCGATTTAAACCAAGTCATCGTCCGTCCGGCGCAAACCGGCGGCGGCACTTCGGCGTTTTTGGATGTGCTGGCGACCGGCGATTTGTCGCCGCTGGAAAACGATTACATTTTATTTTCCGGAGACGGCGGCGGCTTGCAATGGTTCACCGCCGAAGCGCGCACGGAAGACCGGCAGATTCGGCGGATGCGGATGGGTTTTGCCGAAGACGGCGAATTGCGGCAGGTGGAATTAAACGACTCTTTCGGCGGCGGCGCGGTATTGGAAGTGATTTCGCTGTCGCGCGCCGAGGCGAATGATTCGCTGTTTCGTTTTACGCCGCCGATAGGCGCGGACATCATCCGCGAATAAATGCCCCCGCCGCTTGCCGAGCGCGCGCGCCCCGCCGCGGCGGCGGAGATTTTCGGGCAGGAACGCATACTCGCCCCCGGCACGCCGCTCGCCGCGGTATTTTCCCGCACCGCGCCGTTATATTCCATGGCGCTTTGGGGCCCGCCGGGTTGCGGAAAAACGACTCTGGCGCGGGCGTTGGCGGCGGCGTCCGGCGCGCACTGGTTTTCCCTGTCGGCGGTTACCGCCGGATTGCGCGAAGTCCGCGCCGTCATCGCCGAAGCCGAATCTTTGCGCGCCGCGGACGACACAAAACAGCGCGCGCTTTTTGTAGACGAAGCGCACCATTTTAATAAATCGCAACAAGACGCGTTTTTGCCGCATGTAGAAAACGGCTTGTTAATTTTTATCGGCGCGACTACCGAAAATCCTTCGTTTGAATTAAACGGCGCGCTGTTGTCGCGCCTCACCGTCCACATTTTGCGCCCGTTGGATTCGGACGCATTGCACGCCATCGCCCGCCGCACGGCGGCGCAGTTGCGCTTAAAACTTTCGGACGATGCGGCGCAAAAACTCTCTGCGCTGGCGGACGGGGACGCGCGGCGCATGTTAAATATTATGGAGCAGGCGGCGGCGGGGGAAAGCGCGGACGGCGCGGGCGAAATTAGCGCGGAAGCGGTGATGCGGGCGGCGGGCGATGCGGCGCGGCGTTTTGACAAAGGCGGCGACAATTTTTACAATCAAATTTCGGCGCTGCACAAATCGGTGCGCGGTTCCGACCCGGATGCGGCGTTATATTGGCTTTGCCGCATGTTGGACGGCGGCGCGGACCCGCGTTATCTTTCGCGGCGGCTCATTCGCATCGCGTCCGAAGACATCGGGCTGGCGGACCCGCGCGCGCTGGGCATGGCGTTGGATGCGGACGCCGCCTACCGCCGTTTGGGCGCGCCCGAAGGCATTCTCGCGCTGGCGCAAGCGGCGGCGTATTTGGCGTGCATGCCCAAAAGCGACGCCGTTTACCGCGCCTTCGGCAAAATGGAAAAATTCGCCCGCCGCGAAGGTTCGCTCCCCGTCCCGGCGCGGCTTTGCAACGCCCCGACCCGTTTAATGAAAGAGATAGGTTTCGGCAAAGAATACCGCCACGCGCACAACGAAGAAGAGGGTTATGCGGCGGGCGAACATTATTTTCCGGACGGCATAGCGGCGCAAAGATTTTACGCCCCGACAGAACGCGGCTGGGAATCCAAAATAAAAGCCCGCCTGCAAACCCTGCGAGCCCGGGACGCCGCCGCCCGCCGCAAACCGCCCGCCGCTTAAGTTTCCGCCCCGCCGTTTTTTTGGCAAAAGGCGGCTGGCGGTAAATGTCAAATCAAACTCATGTCATTCCCGCGCAGGCGGGAATCCAGACCAGCGGCGCAAGCCGCTCCGTTGGCGTTGGCGGCTGGCGGGTTGCGGCGGAATTGCGGGCGGCGGAAAATAATTCACATTCCCGTCATTCCTGCGTAGGCAGGAATCTCATGCTTACTTCAATACGCCGCAATAGATTCCTGTCTTCGCAGGAATAACGGCGGGGCGCGAAAATTTAATCGCCGCAAACGACACGGGATTCCTGCTTTCGCAGGAATGACGGCGAAAAGGCAAGTTTAAGCGGCTAACGGCAAACAGCGAAAAACCGCAAACAGCGGAAGGCGGCGGGGATGCCGCCGGTATGCATCCCAACGCTGGAGCGTGGGGACGAGGGTTAATATTTAATTTAATTCATGTCATTCCCGATTTTGCGGGAATGGGGGAATTGCGGAAATTGCGGCGGGGCGGACTGCGGCGGGAGATTGAATTAATTGCCCGGGAGGTCGGGGTCGGGTTGGCATTTGCCGTCTATTACTACTTGCGTGTTGTCGGGGCAGAAGCGGACTTCGCATCTTTCGCCGGTGTCGTTGTAGCTGCTGCTGAATGCCGTTGCATCCGGTAATATCCCACTTGCGTTCTGTTCGTTGTTTGCCCTTCGGCACTGCTCCGTGTCTTCCGCGATTTGGCATTCGCCGATGTCGTTCCAAAAACCTTGGTCGTGGGCTATGCAGTCCGCTTCGTCTGTAATCGGGCGGCAGGCGATGGCACTGCCCCCGGGCGTGCCGCTGTATTCCCGCAACTGGTCGTCCGGTCCGCCTATCTCAAAGCAATCTGCGTCGCTTTGGATTGCCCGGCAATTATTTTCCGCGGTTGCGTCAAATATGGGAAAGGAGCCGGGGCATTCCGCGTTGGATTCCGGCAAACGGCATACATTGTTGACGGAATCATAACCCCGGCTAATTCTTTCGCACGCCGCCACGCTCGCTTCGCACGATTGACTATTCATTGCGAGGACTTGCGACATCGTATCGCAATCCGTTTGCATCCGGGCAACGCAGGCGCCGTTTCTCACTACTTGCGTATTTGTGCAACCTCCCGGGTCGGACACGCAAATACCGCGTGCAAAATCAAGCACCGGAGTGCCGCCCGTGCAAGTTGACGGGTCGCTTAATTGGCAGTTATCCCGCACTACCGCCCCTTGTTGGCCTCTGCAAAACGTCTTCGTGACGCAGGGCCGGGATGTAGTGGTTGTGCCGCGAATATCTAACAGGTAATCCGCGGCATCGGCGTTATTCGCAATGCCGCATTCCTCCGGCGTTGTCGCCGGACGGCAATCCGCGCCGTCAAAATATAAACCAACCTCCGCGCAAAGCGCAGCGTCCCGCTCTCTGCATGTGCCGTTAATATCTATCTGGTCTTCATCGCAAGTCCTGCTTGCGAGGACATAGCATCTGTTTTGCCATGCCGTGCCGTCCGTTAAGCAATCCGTCCGCGTGATGCATGTATTCGGCGTAGCGCGGGTGTCTATGTGCGGCTGCACTATATTGCATTCCGAAATATTATTCGGCGCGCGGCAATTCGTCCCGTCAAAATATAAATCAACCGCCGCGCAAAGCGCAGCGTCCCGTTGCAAGCATGCGCCGTTAATGCCGATTTCGTTTAGCGCGCAATTTAATGACGCATCCGTATCTTCATCATAACAGCCAATTCCTTCCGCCAAGCCGCTGTATATGATGCCGCCGTCGTCGCCGCCCGTGCAGGACAATTGCGTAATGCAACGATTTACATCTCCGCGGGTATCTACCACGCGGGGCGGAAAGCCCGCCGGGCACTCCGTATTAATCCGCACTTCGCGGCAAGTCGGCGGCGTTGCGGCGGTATCCCAATACAAACCAAGCCGGTTGCATTGCGTCCGGCTCCGCGATACGCAAACGCGGGAAAGCCCGTTGTTTGCGCTTGCGGCGATTTGTCCGGTCGGGCATGTAAATTCTTCGCAAAGCCCGGCGGAGTTAACTTCCTGGGAGACGGGGCAATCCGCAGTCGTCCGATGGCGGCATATCCGAAACGCGTCCGAGTCGTCCAAATTGCCGACGGTGGGAGCGTAAATAAACCGCTCGTCCGGAGCGCCCACGCTGCCGAATGCCGCTTGGCATTCCGAATCTTCCATCGGAGTGCGGCATGTCGCCGGAGTCGTTGTGCCGCCCGCCGTGGATGCGGCGACGAAATACAACTGCGCGGCAATGCATTCCAGCTCGGTCATCCGCTCGCGGCAATTATTTGTCGCCGTGTTGTCAAATGTATACGCGCTGCCGAATACTTGCCCGCATTCGTTCTCGGTTCTCGCCGCGCGGCACATGCCGTCATCGGCGTCTATGAATTGCGGCGGCGTCATTGCTTTGCAATCATCCAGCGCCAGGTTGCGGCAATATTCGCCCGCGTCTATTTGGGGGGCAACGCAGGCGGCATGGTCGTCAACGCATACCCCGCGCGAATTAACCATTTGCGCCGAGTCGCTGCATGCAACAACGCAACGCATTACGCCGTCTTCATCTTGCAACGCGACAAACGACAATCCCCCCGAGGCGGTAGCAAGCGCCCTGCAAGCCGCCGCCGATGTCAATTCCATGCAACCCGTGCCGGGCGAGTAGTCGTAACCCAAGCTGGCGCATCGCGCGCGGGACGGGGAAACGCATCTGTTTGGCGTCTCGCCAATATTCAACGCTAAACGCTGTCCGTTCGCTTGCGTCCGGTAGCAATCCAACGCAGTCGGATTTGTCCGGCAAATACTTCCGTATACAAGCGTCCCGCCTCGCGCATTGCATTCCAATTCCGCATTGGTCGGAATGCATACGCCGTTATCTTCCACCGTAACAACTTCCGGACATGTCTCTACGCAAGCGCCGGCTAACTGGTTGAACAGCATGCCAACCCGGACGCAAACATCGCGGGACGGCGTTTCGCACATCGTGCGGTCCTCGCTCAATATTTTGTCGTTGTCCTCCGTGCAATGCCGCTGCCTCCGCTCCGTGCAATCCAAATTCGCTCCCTCCCGCACTTGGGTCGTCGTGCATGGCGTGCGGCATTCGCTACCGACTAATACGCGGTTGGTTTCCGCGCAAAAATCTTGGTCCAAAGCAACGCATATACCCGCGCGATTCCGCACCAATGCGCCCGTGCAATTCAAAACGCATCTGAATTCAAACGGCTCCATGCCGGTGGGACATTCTCCCTCGCACATTTCCGTTGCCGGGTCAAATACCATGCCCGCCCGTCCGCAACCTGCGGGGGACGGAGCTTCGCATGTCGTGCCGTCCGCCGCCCGCACCATGCCCTCCGGACACGCCGCCAGGCCGTCCGCGCCTTCGCGCACTGCGATATAAAGTAAAGCGCCGATAACGGCGAATCCGGCGGGGGAAGTAATGAAAGAGTCCAGCATTTCGCGGGCGGTAATGGCGTGGGATTTGTTGCGGGTTAATTCCGCGGGGCGCGGCAAATCGTCCGCTTGGTGCGCTTCTCCGGCATAGCCGTAGCGCAAGTAATTGGAATAC
>JBPCWY010000200.1:0-2905 GCA_051009035.1 Gammaproteobacteria bacterium | reverse complement strand
ATTGCGCCGGCGTTTTGCGCGTCATCGCTGATTGCGCTTGCCGCCGATGCGTTTTGCGCCGGGTTGCCGGTGCGCGGGTCTATGATGTGGTGGTAACGCCGTCCTTCGTAAATAAAAAACCGTTGCGAATCGCCGGAAGTCGCCGCCGCTTCGCCGTCTTTTAATTCCACCCGCCGCCCCGCCGGATGAAGTAAAATTCGCCATTGCCGTTTGCCGTTTTTGCCGAGCGCCATGATGTTGCCGCCGACATTTATTAATGCGTTTTTTACGCCGCGCCGCAACAGGATTTTTTTTGCCGCGTCCAACGCCGCGCCTTTTGCAATTCCGCCAAAATCAAATTGCGCGGTATCCGGCGCGCTTTGCAAAACTTGTCCGCGCATTTTAATATTTCGCATGTCGGGCAACGCCGCCAAATAAACGGAAACCGCCGCGGCGGAGGGCGGTTTTTTTGGCGGCGTATCGGCGTGAAATCCCCATAACCGAAACAAGCCGCCCGCCGCCGGATTAAACAACCCTTCGCTGCGCCGCGAATATTCGGCGGACTGCGACAGCATCGCCGCCATCGGCGCGCTTACCGTTGCGGGCAGTTTTCCCGCGGCGGCAATTTGGTTTAGCGCATGCAATTCGCCCGGACGCCACGCATGAAAACGGCGGTGCATGTTTTCCATGTGCGCGAGCGCATCGCCAATCGCCGCCGCCGCTTGCGCTTCGGGCAGGTTTAGAATTGTGATTGTAATTTTTGTGCCGAAAATTTCGGCGGCGCGCTCCGTCCGCGGCTCCGCGCATCCTTGCGAAAACAACGCCGCCGCCGCGGCAAAAAAAATATTAAGCCAAACGCGCGCGCGCGGCATGCAAAATCGTTTCGGCAAAATCGTCGCCGGTTTGGTCGCGCACTTCGCGCAATCCCGTCGGGCATGTAATATTAATTTCGGTTAACTTGCCGCCGATAATATCCAGCCCGGCAAACAAAACGCCTTCCACCGCAATTGCGGGGCCTATGTCTTCGGCGATGTTTTTTGCCGCCGCGGACAATGGTTTCGCTTCCGGCTTTCCGCCCGCCGCCATATTACCCCGGTGGTCGTCCGCCCGCGGGACGCGCACGAGCATGTGCGGGAGCGGTTTGCCGTCTATGACAAAAACCCGCGCATCGCCTTCGCGCGCCGCGGGTAAATATTGTTGCGCCATTAACAAATCGCGCCCGCCGCCCTGCATTTCTACAACGGCGCGCAAATTCATATCGCCGCGCGGCGATACATAAACGCCTTGTCCGCCCATGCCGTCCAGCGGTTTAATTACCGCGCCGTTGTGCGCGGCATGAAACGCGGCGATTTCGGCGGCGTCCGCGCTGACGATTGTCGGCGGGATGTGGTTTGGAAATTGAAAAATAGAAAGTTTTTCGTTGCGCTCGCGCAGGGCGCGGGGGGCGTTGAAAACCGGCGGCGAAAACGCGTCCAACAGCAAAGTCGCCGCGGCAAAACGCGCATCTACGGGCGGCTCGGCGCGCATAAAAACCGCGTCAAATTCGTTTTCGCGGCGCGTTTTTGCGTCCAAAATTTCGCGCCACGCATCGTCCGATTCGGAGATATTAACCCGCCGCGCCAATACCGCCGCGCCTTTCATGTCCATGGACAATCCGGAAATCTCGGCGTCAAAAATTTCATCTCCGGCGCGCGCCGCGGCGCGCATGAGCGCAATCGTGGAATCTTTGCGCGGCTTAAGCCGTTTGGGGGCGTCTATGATAAACAGCAGGCGCACGACCGGACGCCGAAAAAATTAATTGCGCGCCGCGCGGTTTTCCACCAAACTAACGCCCACATGAATATCCACATATTCGCCCGGGTCGTAGGGTAAAACGCCGGTTTGGCTGATGCCGTCATATTCGTAAGTGACGGTGTAGCCGGTAATAATTTTTTTGGCGCGTTGCGTGCAACCCGCCCGCCGCGTTTCGGAAGATGCGCGCGCCGCGCCGTTTTGCAAATTGTCCCCGACAATTGCGCCAAGCAGCACGCCCGCGCCGGTTGCCGCCGTTTTACCGCCGCCTTTGCCGACTTGGTTGCCGACCACGCCGCCGACAATCCCGCCGATGAGCTCGCCTTCGCTCAAGCCGCCGTCTCCCGCCGCCACTTCCGAACCGAACAACGCGCCGACTCCCGCCGCCGCATCGCGCCCCGTGCCTTTGCCGAATGCGCTGCCCGCCGCGCCGCCCAAAATGCCGCCCAAGATTTTATCGCCGACATCCGCGCCGCCGCGCCGTTGCCGCCGCGTTTCGGGGCGGCAGTTGCCGTCCGATTCATAAACCGTCTCCACAATCGGAGCCGTTTTTAACACCCGCGCCCGGGTGACAAATTCGTCCGCCTGCGCGCCCGCAAGCGGCAACAAGGCGGCGATAATGGCGCTTTTAATAATTTTCATGTGCGTTTTCCGTGGTAAAAATAACATGTTGCTATTTTACCACATTTTGCCCGCGCCTGCAAATTTCCCGCATTTTCCCCCGTTTTGCCGCAGTTTGTAGTAAAATAAACTTAATTTCCGCCCGCAAATTCCCGCTTTTTTTTTGGAAATGGAAAGCGCGGCGCGATTATTAAAGGAGAACACCATGAAAAACACCATTTTAACCATTACCGGAATTTTTGTTTTGGCGGCGCTTTCCGCATGCGGCGGAGGCGGGAGCGGCGGCGTTTCGCTGGCGCCGCAGCCGCCCAGCACAACGGAGCGGGCGGTAAGCGTCCTCCAATCGGCGGGCGCTCTTGAACGCAACTTGTTCCAAAGCGCGGGTGCGGGTGCGGAGGTAGACCCGGATGATTTAAGCGATATTACGGATTTGCGTGAAGACGCATCGGATGCGCTGGAAGACGCGCAAGATGCGGAAAATACGGACACGCCCGAAAGCCGCGAAGAGCTGGAA
>JBPCWY010000199.1:0-26522 GCA_051009035.1 Gammaproteobacteria bacterium | reverse complement strand
GATGTCCGCCGCCAGCCGCGTTTTGACCGGCGACAATTCCGGCGTTTTGACAAAAACGGCAAGCGCGCCGCTCATCGCTCCCGCCATTGCCGCAGCCAGATTTTTTGGTATTCCAGCACCGTCCGCCACCAGCCGCGTTTTAAATATGTCCGCGCGCTTGTCCCAGCCGCCGCCCCGACCCGCCGCGCCCGCAAACCCGCCCGCGCCGCGCGCAGGACAAAAATGTGGTCTTCGCCCGGCGCGGTGTTTTCGGAATAGCCGCCCAATTCCATAAACGCCGCCCGCGGCAAGCACAGTGCTTGGTCGCCGAAAGGATTGCCAAAAAACGCGCAACGCAAACGCGCGCCGATTTCGTTAAAAAACATCCGCCGCCCGCCGTCATAAAAGCGCAGGTCAAAATAATGTACCGCGCGCGGCTCGGCGGCGAGGGATTTTTGCAATACGGCGGCGGCGTTTTCGGGCAGACGCGTATCGGCATGGACGAACCACAAAAATTCTCCGTTGGCGGCTTCGGCGGCGGTATTCATTTGCGCGCCGCGCCCGCTTTTGGCGCATTGAATCCACCGCCGCCCGGGTTTTTCCATCCAATCCGGCGGCGGCGGGGCGTTTGCGGCAAACAGCGATTCGCCGTTTTCGGGCAGGCGCGGCAACAATTCCCGCCAAGTTTCATCGCCTTGTGCCAGCGGCACGATAACGCTAATTTGCGGCGAGGGCGGTTTTTGCATTGCCAAGTATAGCACCGGCAAGGCGGCGGCTTTTCCCGCGCAAAGCGAAAATCCGCCCGAAAGCGCCCGCCATTCCCGCGATTTTCCATATCCCGCTAATCTTCCATATTCCGCAACCCTGCGAAATTCGCCAATCTTTCATACTCCGCTAATCCTTCGGAATCCGCCAATCCTCCATATTTCGCCAATCCTGCGAAAGCAGGATTCATGTGTCTTTAATTTTCGCCGCAAATCCCGCCCGCAAATTCCGTCTCTGCAAAAGCAAGGCAAAACAGGGCGAAAGCAAAAAACCAGCTGCCGCAAAAAGACGCATGAATCCTGCTTTCGCAGGATTGGGGTATTTTTTTGCAAGAGTGGCGGATTCCGGTTTAGCGGATTCCGGTTTTCGCCGCACGCCGAAAACCGCCCCAAATCGCCCGCTATTCCCGCGGAATTGGGCGCGGGAAAGGCGGAGTGTCGGGCGAAATTTCGGGCTTTTTTATGCGGCTGGCGGCAAAGAGATTCCTGCCTTCGCGGGAATGGAGAATATTTTTATACCAAAAAACTCCGAAAAAAAATATTGCGGCGGCGGATTTTTGGGGCGGTTTTCGTGCTGTATAATAGCGGGTGTTATGCGAAACGGTTTGCGATTGCGATTTGCGCCGCCGCGGCAAAAATGCGCCGCAGCCGTCCCCCCGTTAATAAATTGCATGCCTCCGGGAAACGGGGGCTTTTTTTTGCCCGCCCTTCGGCGCGCTTGTTTTAATTTTCCGCCCGAAAGGAAACCCATGCCGGTAAAACTTTTCTTTTTTGTTTTGGCGCTCGCCGTTTGCGGGCGCGCCGCCGCAATAGATATTGTCGGCTCTTCCACCGTATATCCGTTTTCCACCGTGGCGGCGGAATTGTTTGCGCAGGATACCGGCGGCAAAACGCCGAAAGTGGAAGCCACCGGCAGCGGCGGCGGCATGAAATTGTTTTGCGGCGGGACGGGAAAGGGCGCGCCGGACATCGCCAATTCTTCGCGGCGCATTAAAAAATCCGAACAAAAACTCTGCGCCAAAAACGGCGTAGCGGACATTTTGGAAATCAAAATCGGCTATGACGGAATCGTTGTCGCGCAAAGCGCCGCCGCCGCCCCGCTCAAACTCACGCGGCGGCAGTTGTTTTTGGCGTTGGCGCGCACCGTGCCGGACGCCGAAGGAAATTTAATTGACAACCCGCGCAAAACTTGGCAAGACGCGGACGCCTCCCTGCCCGATACGCCGATTCGGGTTTACGGACCGCCCCCGACTTCCGGCACCCGCGATGCTTTCGCCGAGTTGGTTTTAGAAGAAGGATGCGCGTCTTTTGCGGCGTTGCGCGCGCTGAAAAAATCGGACAATAAAAAATACAAAGCCGCCTGCCACGGCGTCCGCGAAGACGGGGCGTATATTGAATCCGGCGAAAACGACAATTTAATTATCCAAAAGTTGGAAACAAATCCGGACGCGCTGGGGATTTTCGGATTTAGTTTTTTGGAAGAAAACCGCGACAGGGTGCGCGGGCTGGCGGTGGAAGATGTCGCGCCGGAATTTGACGCCATTGCGGACGGCTCGTATCCGGTTTCGCGCCCGCTGTTTTTTTACGCCAAACTCGCGCATTACGATATAACGCCCGACTTGCGCGATTTTGTGGAATTTTTTGTTTCGGAAGACATTATGGGCGAAGACGGCGCGTTAATTGACCGGGGATTAATTCCCCTCCCCGCGGCGGAATACGAAGCAACGGCGCGCGCCGCGCAAACAATGTCGCCGATGCCGGAGCTGTAATGGAAGCGTTGTCGTGGCTGTTGTTGCTCGCCGCTTTCGCCGCCGGGGCGGCGGCGGTAAATCGCCCGCCCGCATTGCCTTCGCCGCCCGCGTTTTACGGCGGTTATGCGGCGTTGGCGGCGTTTTGCGGCGGCGGCGCGATTTGGGCGGCGTTTGCCGTGTTTGCGTTGCCGCCGGAAGCGGGCGCGGCGGCGGGATTAATTCCGGCAATCGCGGCGGCGTTGCATTGCCGCCGTTTGCAGCGCGCAAGAAAACGGGCGCGCGCCGGATTTGAACATCTCGCGTTGTGGATGTTGGCGGCGGCGGCGCTCGTGGCGACATTAACCACGGCGGGAATCGTTTTTGCCGTCGCCGCGGAAGCGGTGCGGTTTTTTCAACTCGTGCCGGTTTCGGAATTTTTATTCGGCGCGGAATGGAGCCCGCAAATCGCCATCCGCGAAGACCAAGCGGGCGCTTCCGGCGCGTTTGGCATAGCGCCGGTATTAACCGGCACTTTGTTAATTACGGCGGTCGCGATGGCGGTGGCGACTCCGATGGGATTCGTCATCGCCGTTTATCTTTCGGAATTTGCCGCGCCCCAAACGCGCGCGCGGGTTAAACCGGCGTTGGAAATTTTAGCCGGCGTGCCGACTATCGTCTACGGGTTTTTTGCCGTCGCCGTATTGTCGCCGTTGTTGCGCGATTTAGGCGCGGAATTGGGCGCAAATATCGCGGGCGAAAGCGCGCTGGCGGCGGGGCTTGTGATGGGCATGATGTTAGTTCCGTTTATCGCGTCCTTGTCCGAAGACGCGCTGTTTGCCGCGCCCGATTCTTTGCGGCAGGGCGCGCTGGCGCTCGGTTCCACGCGCTACGAAGCGGCGCTTTATGTCGCCGTCCCCGCCGCTTTGCCGGGCATTGCGGCGGGAATTTTGCTGGCATTTTCGCGCGCCGTGGGCGAAACGATGATAGTTGTGATGGCCGCCGGTATCGCCGCGCGCATGACTTTAAATCCGCTGGAAGCGGTAACCACGGTCACGGTGCAAATCGTAACCTTGCTGACCGGCGACCAGGAATTTGACGACCCGAAAACATTGGCGGCGTTTGCCTTGGGGCTTTCGCTGTTTTGCATTACGCTGGCGTTAAATTTATTGGCGCAACGCATCGTCCGCCGCTACCGGCTGCGTTACGAATAATGGAAAACCGCGCCGCCCTGCTCCGCCGCCGCTACGCCCGCCAGCGGCGGTTTGCCGTGATGAGCGGCATTTGCATCGCCGCCGCCGCGATTTTTTTGGGCGCATTGGCGTCCAGCGTGGCGGTGCGGGGATGGCGCGGTTTTTTGCAATCTTCGGCGCGGTTGGATATTTTTTTGGACGCAAAAGTTATCGGCGCGCAAGGCGAAAAATCGGCGCTCGCCTACCGCCGTTTAATCCGCAAAACTTTGCTGAATGAATTTCCCGAAGCGAAAAACCGCAACGACAAAAAATACGCGCGCAATATCGCCGGAGCGGAA
Organism: Gammaproteobacteria bacterium; assembly: GCA_051009035.1. GTDB lineage: Bacteria > Pseudomonadota > Gammaproteobacteria > Tethybacterales > Persebacteraceae > Persebacter. Next base: position 22,521 of record JBPCWY010000199.1, on the reverse strand, counting down.
GCGGGCGTTGTCTTGCGCGCCGTTGTCCGGGACAATCCGGACAATATCGGAAAATTAATTCCGGTATGGCTGCCCGCCGGGGCGCTCGCCGAATCGTATTTTAAAAACGCCGCCGATGCGGATGCGCTGCGCCTGCGGGGCGTGCCGGAAACGCATATCGCGCGGCTGAAAATGTTAAAAGAAAACGGGCGGACGCGCACGGCGTTTAATTGGGGATTTTTCCGCAACGCCGATTCGCGCAACGCCGAATCGGCGGGAATCGGCGGCGCGCTGCTCGGCTCGCTGTATACGCTGTTGCTCGCGTTTGCCGTGTCGTTTCCGCTCGGCGCGGCGGCGGCGGTGTATTTGGAATTGTTTGCGCCGCGCGGTCCGCGCTGGCGGCGTTTTTTGGATATTGTGGAAATTAATATTAATAACCTCGCCGCCGTGCCGTCCGTTATTTTTGGGCTGCTGGGGCTTGCCGTGTTTATTAATGTTTTCAATATGCCGCGCTCGTCTTCTTTGGTGGGCGGGCTTGTGCTGGCGTTGATGACTTTGCCGACTATTATTATCGCCGCGCGCGCCGCGTTAAAATCCGCGCCCCCGTCCCTGCTCGCCGCGGCGTTGAGTTTGGGGGCGTCCCGCATGCAGGGCGTGTTTCACCATGTATTGCCCGCCGCGATGCCGGGTATTTTAACCGGCGCGATACTCGGCATGGCGCAGGCGCTCGGCGAAACCGCGCCGTTGCTGATGATTGGCATGGTGGCGTTTATCGCCGATGCGCCGTCCGGAATTACGGACGCGGCGACGGCGTTGCCGGTGCAGATTTTTTTGTGGGCGGACAGTCCGGAGCGCGGTTTTGCCGAACGGACGGCGACGGCGATTCTCGTCCTGCTCGGATTTTTAATTGCGATGAACGCCGCGGCGGCGGTATTGCGGCGTAAAATGGAGATGAAATGGTAGCGGCGGTTATTGAAACGCGCGGGTTGAACGTGCATTACGATGAATTTCATGCGCTGAAAGACATCAACATCGCCATTCCGGAAAAAGAAATTACCGCCCTCATCGGCCCGTCCGGCTGCGGCAAATCCACTTTTCTCCGCTGCATCAACCGCATGAACGATTTAATCGGCGATTGCCGCGTGTCCGGCGAAGTATTGCTGGACGGCAAAAATATCAACCGTCCCGGTTTTGACGAAGTAGATTTGCGCGCGCGGGTGGGCATGGTTTTCCAAAAGCCGAATCCGTTTCCGAAAAGCATTTACGACAATGTCGCTTACGGCCCGCGCATCCACGGCATGGCGCAGAACCGCGCCGCGCTGGACGACATCGTGGAACGCAGTTTGCGCGGCGCGGGTTTGTGGAACGAAGTGCGGGACAAACTTTCCCTCGGCGGGACGCAGTTATCCGGCGGACAGCAACAGCGTTTGTGCATCGCGCGCGCCATCGCCGTTGCGCCGGAAATTATTTTAATGGACGAACCCTGCTCGGCGCTTGACCCGGCGGCGACCGGGCGGATTGAAGAATTAATGTTTGAGTTGCGCCGCGAATATACGATTGTTATCGTCACCCATTCCATGCAACAAGCGGCGCGGACTTCGCGGCGCGCGGCGTTTTTTCATTTGGGCGAGCTGCTGGAAGTGGGCGACACCAACGACATGTTTACCCGCCCCAAACACGAGCGGACGGAAGCGTATATTACCGGACGCTACGGTTAAGCGCAAAAATTTTATACAATAGGCATACTGCGAAAGGAAACGCCATGCTGGAAAACCTGCCACACACCAACCCCGCCTACGACCGCGAAATGGCGAAGATGACGCGCCTGCTCGGCGAAATGGAAGAAACGCTGCGCGCGCAATTCGCCGGCATTGAATCCGCTTTCGCCGAAATGGATTTGCCCCGCGCGCGCGCCGTTTGGCGCAACGACTCGCAGCTGAATGAAATGGAGGGGCGCGCGCTGCGGCAAGCCATCGCGGTGCTTGCCTGCTACCAGCCGGTCGCCGAAGACCTGCGCAAAGTTGTCGGCGCGTTATACGCCGCCGCCGAATACGAACGCATCGGCGACTATATTAAAAATTTCGCCAAGAGCGTGGAATCTTTCGTCTCGCACGAAGAAACGCTGGAAATTTTTCCCGCGCTGCTCGCCATGATGAAACAAGTGCGCGGGCAGTTTGACGGTTATTTGGCGGCGCGCGCGGCGGACGATTTGGACGCCGCGATTCAAATTTGGCGGCGCGACAAAGATATTGACGCCGCATTTCGGCGGACAGTCAACGCCGCCGCCGACAACCAAACGGCGGGGGACGGCAACGCGCACAGCTTAATGCACGCCATCGCCGTGGCGGGCAATTTGGAACGGCTCGGCGACCGGGTTAAAAACTTGGTGGAAATTTTGTATTACGAAAAAACCGGACGGCAATTGGAAGAAGAAGAACAACGCCGCGAAGAATAATTGCGGCGGTTGCGGTTGCGGCGCGCGGGCGGGGAAAGTTGGGGAAAATTTGCGGCGGGAAAATTAATTTAAACCGCCGGCTTCCGCGCCCGCACTTCCGCGTCCGCATTCCAAAACCGCGCCCTAATCGCGCGCCTTTCGCGCGGGAATGCGGGGGGTTGCGCCGAAAAAAGGTATAATACGGGCATGAAAAATTCTTTCGCGCCGGTTGCGTTTTTGCTGTTGTCCGCCGCCGTTTGGAGCGCGCCCGCCGCCGCGCAAACGCCCGACAATTCCGCCCCGCCCGAAACCGCGCCCGAAGCCGCGCCCGAAGATGTGCGCGAAGAATTGGAAACCGGTTTAATTGCGTCTCCCAAACAGCGCGCCGAATATTATGTGGAAACCAAAAATTTTCAACGTCTGCTCCCGCACGCGCAAAAATGGTCGTCCGATTATCCCGCCGACCCGGACGCGTGGCACTATTTGGGGTTGGCGCGGCGGGAAGAAGGCGACAACGCCAAAGCCGCCGCCGCTTTTGATTTTGCATGGCAATTGTCCGGCAAAAAAGATTTTCGCGCGCGCGAAAACATCGGCGACCTCTACGCCGAAATTAAAGATTGGGCAAAAGCCGAAGACGCCTACCGGGACGCCGCCGCCCTGCGCCAACGGCGCGCCGTGTTGTGGGCGAAACTCTCCGAAGCAATCATACTCGCCCGCCGCCCGGGCTGGGAGCAATCCGCCGTTGACGCATTGAAAAGAACGCTTGCTTTCGGGCAGTATGTCAACAAACCGGAGCTGTGGCGCAAATACGCCGAAATTTTAGAACTGCAAAAAGCCCCGGCAAAAGAACGCTACCAAGCATACCGCCATGTCGTCCGCTTGCAGGTCAAAGACACCGCCACTTGGGAGCGGCTTTACGATATTGAAAAAGAACGCGGCAACGACAAAGAAGCGGACAAAATCGTCCGCATCATTTCCCGCATAGACCCCGCCAACGCCGTAGCCAACATGCATTACGGATTACTCGCGCTGGACGGCGGCAACCTAAAACGCGCGCGCTCTTATTTGGACGGCGCCTTGAGCGGCGATTCGGTCGCGCCCGAGCGGCGCTCGCAGATTTACGCCATGCTCGGCGGCTTAATCCCGTCCGCTTCCGAATCATTAACCTACTACCGCAAAGCGGTGGAAAGCAATCCGGCAAACATCGGCGCGTGGGAGCAGGCGATTATCCGCCTGCGCAATTTAGGCAAACGCGAACAGGCGCAGGCGGCTTACGAACAAATGCGAAAAGTAGAGCGCAAACTCAAGCGCAACGAAGAACTCGTCCCCGAAGATACCGGCGCGATTTTGGAATAACGCCGCCGCCGCAAAAAAAAACGCGCCGCAAAATCAAACGGCGAAAAATCAAAAACGCGCGACACAACCGCGGCGGAGAGAAAGGGATTCGAACCCTTGATGCGGTTTTGGCCGCATACACGCTTTCCAGGCGTGCGCCTTCAACCACTCGGCCACCTCTCCGGGAAAGAAAATTATACCAATTTTGGACGCCGATTTTTAACCGCCGCAAAAAAGCGCGCCGCGCCGCCGTTTCGTTCCGCCGTTTTGCCGTTGCCGGAGATATTTTGCGCCGCGCAAACAACGGCGAAAAGGCGCGAAAAAATCATTGCGGCGGGGCAAGCGCCGCCGCGCCGTGTTCGGCGATTAACGCCTGCTCTTCGGCGGTCAGCGATTCGCGGCGGTAAAAATCCAAAAGGCGCGGCAGTATAAATTCCCCGCCGTTGCCGCGAATTAACGATTCGGTGCGCGCGTAATATTGTTTCGCCGCCGCCAAAGAATTTTCGCTCCGCGGCGCAACGGCGGCGTACACTTCCCCCAGCGCCGCCAGCAAGCGAATCTCCCGCAGGCGCGCCAGCGAAGGCAGGGCGCGTTCCGCGGCGCGCGCGTATTCTTCGGCGCGGCGTTCCGTCAAGACCAAATCCGGCATGCCCGCCAAAAATTCCAATTCGGCGAGCAGCCCGTCCGGCGTTTGTTTCGCCTCCTGCAACAACGCGCGCCATTCTTCCGGCAACTGCAACCGCGCCTGTAACCGTAGCATCGTGCGCGCCGCGTCTTCCACAATTTTTCCGATGCGGTTGCGCCCGTATATGTTGGGATACGGTTCGCCGCGAATAATAAACCGGATTAATTCCGCCGCCTTCGGGTCAAACACCGCGCGGTTTTCTTCCGCCAAACACGAAAAAATAAAATACTCTTCGGCATGCCATTCGCCGCGCAACGGCAGGGCGGTGCTGTAGCACAGCGGATTTTCGCGCGCGTATTCGGCAATCAGCCGCAACTCGGATTCGTAATCCAAAGTGTTGGGCGGATACAACTGCGGTCCCGCCAAATAAATTTCGCTGGTCAGCGGATTGGGCGGCGGCAACACCGCGACATCGGGGCGGATGTTTTCGGCAAATTGCATATAGCGCGCGACAAGATATTGGTGCGGCGGCGGCATCCACGAAATTTTTTCGGGCAACGCGGAAAAATAAGCGCGCGTAATGTTTTCCGCGGCGAAGTCATGCCGCCGGTTGTTATCGGAAAAATTCGCCGCCGCCGCCCAAACGCACGCCGCCGCCAGCGCGATTTTTCCGCCGCGCTTCCAATGCGCCGCGGCGAAAGAAATCCAAATGCAAACAACGGCGTAAGGAATTAATGGATATACGGAAAAAATCTGCCGCTGTTCCGGATTGTAAATAAAACCCAGCAATCCGATTAACAAAACCGTGCCGGTTAGAAAAATTACGGCAAGGGACGCGGCGAGCGTTTTTGGCAGCCGCCGCCATTGCAATATAAAACCCGCCGCCGCCAGCGCGCCGCCTAACGCGCTAAATTGCCGCCACAATATTTCGCCGCCGGTATAAGACAAAAACGCCGCCTTGTCCAAAACCGTTCCCCCTTGTTCGTCCGAATGCGAATGCACCGCGCGCGAAACCACTTCCCAAAAAGAAGAAAAATCGTCTATGACTAAAGGCAAACCCATTAACGATTCCGGATTTTGCACGCGCCAAACCATGTAAAGATACGGCGACAATCCGGCGCAAACCGCCGCCGCCGCGCCGAGAAATATCCGCGGGCGCGCAAGATGAAACAATACGCCGCGCCGCGCCGGCCATAATACCAAAGGCAAACCCGCGCCCGCCAATACAAACAGCGGCCAATGGTTGGAAAGCCCCAGCGCGCAAACAAACGCCAGCAATAAAATTAACGGCGGCGAAGGCGCATCCCGCGCCCGTTGCGCCAGCGCAAACGCGGTTAAAAACAACAGCGCGTTTAACGCATATACTTCCGGAATCGTCGCCTGCGACCACAGCCCGGCGGAAACGCCGTAAAGCAGCGCGGCGAGAATTCCGGCATGGTTGTCGCCGCACAAGCGTCCGGCGATTACGGACAATACAACGCATGCAAGCGCCGCGCATAACGCCGAAAACACCGCCGCCGCCGCCGCCGGATTGAGCGGCAAAACGAGCGCGAGAGGATGGCACAGCAACGCATACAGCGGATAACCCGGCGCGTGGGTAATATCGGCGCGCAGGCAACTCAGGGCAAACCCGACCGCATCTTCAAACCCGACGGTAGGCGCGGCGGTGTAGCAATACAAGGCAAACAGCCCCAATCCCAACAGCAGGCGAATCGGGCGAATCGGCGGGCGAATCATGCGCCGAATTATACGGGAAAAACGCCCGTCTTTTGGCGCGCGCAAAAACTCTTTCGCCGCGGCGCGATTCCGTCCGGCGCGAAAAAAGTTAATCAATACCGCGCCCGCCCGTTGTTCATTCGCCGTTTCGCCCGCTTTTGGTTTTCATCGGACATAAGCGAAAAGAATTAAAAAATACATTCGCGGCGGCGGCAAAACAATATTCCGCCGCGGCGAAACAATATTTTATTCCGCGGGTTCAATGTCCACCAATACTTCGTCGGGCGTTACTTGGTCGCCTTTTTTAACCAAGACGCTTAATATCGTTCCGGAAACGGGGGCGTAAATTTCGGTTTCCATTTGCATCGCTTCCACCACCAACAGCGGCGCGCCTTGTTTGACTTCGCTTCCGGTTTCCGCATGCACGGCGGCGACTGTTGACGGCATCGGTGCTGCGACATGCCCCGGCTTGGTCGGGGGCGGGCGGCGTCCGACATCGCGCCGCGCCGCGCCGGGTTCGGAAACGGACGAAATATTTTCCAGCAACACTTCTTCGGGCATGCCGTCAATCGTTAAATATACCGGGCGTTGTCCGGCGTTTTTATGCCCCATGCCGGTCAGCGCGATGTGGTAAGTTTCGCCGTGCACCGCGAGGCGGAATTCGGACGGCGCGGGTTCGTGCTGGGCGGGCGCCGCGCCTTTTTCCGCCAGCGGCGGCGGCTGCAACTGCCCCGCCGCCCGCTCCTGCAAAAACGCCGCGCCCAAATCCGGAAACATGGCAAAAGTCAGCGCGTCTTCGTCGCTTTGCGCGTGCGCGCAATCGGCGCGAATCCGCGGCAGTTCGTTTTCGGGCGGCGAAAACGGCGCGCACGGCGCGTCCCCCACCGCAATCTTGCGCGTTTTGGCGCATACTTTGCCGGGGATTTTTCCGTAATGCCCCAAAAAATAATTCTTCACTTCGTTGGAAACAATTTTATACCGCTTGCCGGAAATCACATTTAACACCGCCTGCGCGCCGACAATTTGCGAAGTCGGCGTGACCAGCGGCGGATAACCCAAATCGGCGCGCACTTTTGGAATCTCCGCCAATACTTCGTCCATTTTATCCAGCGCCTGCTGTTCCTGCAACTGGCTGCTTAAGTTGGAAATCATGCCGCCCGGCACATGATGCTCCAGCACCCGCGGGTCAAAGCCCGTCCAATCGCTTTCAAACTGCCAATACTTCGGGCGGATATAGCGGAAATAATCCGCCGCCACCCGCAAACGCTCCGCCGAAAGCCCGGTATTGATTCCGTTTTCCGCAAACAACGCGTGCATCGTTTCCGTTGCCGGATGGCTTGCGCCGCCCGAAAACGGGGAAATCACCGTATCCACGACCGCCGCCCCGGCGTCCGCCGCCCGCTGCAAACAAAACGGCGCGAGACCGGAAACGGCGTGGCTGTGGACATGCACCGGCAGCCCCGTTTTTTTAATAACCGCCGCCACCAATTCGCCGCACGCCTCCGGAGTCATAATGCCCGCCATGTCTTTAATGGCGATGCTGTCGCATCCGGCATCCGCCAGCCGCGCCGCCAATGCGGTAAAAAGTTTTATGTCATGCACCGGGCTTACGGTGTAGCACACCGTCCCCTGCGCGTGTTTGCCCGCTTTTTTGACCGCCGCCACGGCGTCTTTCATGTTGTCAAAATCGTTCAGCGCGTCAAAAATTCGGAATACATCCATGCCGTTATCGGCGGCTTTTTGGGCGAACAATTCCACAATATCTTTGGCGTAAGGGCGGTAGCCGAGCAGGTTGCGCCCGCGCAGCAACATTTGCAGGCGCGTATTCGGCAGGGCGCGCCGCAACTGCGCGAGCCGCCGCCACGGGTCTTCGCGCAAAAAACGGACGCACGCGTCAAAAGTCGCGCCCCCCCACATTTCCAAAGACCAAAATCCGGCGGCGTCCAGCTCCTTGCAAATCGGCAGCATGTCTTCGGTGCGCATGCGCGTTGCAATCATGGATTGGTGCCCGTCCCGCAACACCAACTCGGTAATGCCGATGGTTTTCTTTTTCATGTTAATGTTCCCGCATTTTGCATGCGCCCATTTTACCCTATAAAACGCCGTTCCAAAAAAACGGCGGCGCAAAAAATTTTACCGCTTTCCGTTTTCCGCAAAAACAGTTTTTATTTAACTTTCCATTCCCGTAAATTTGGGAATCCGTTTGCCGGTTGCGCTGTATAAATTAATGTTTTTGCGGGCGAGGAAAAAACGGGAAATTTGAACTTGCGCCGAAATTGTTTCTATTCCAACCTGCAAAACAAACGCGCCGGCTGCCGCGGGTTATGCGGGGGAATCTTGCATCGCGGCGGCGATTTCGCCGACGATGTTTTGCGCGGCGGCGCGCGGGTCGGGCGCATCGCGGACGGCGCGCCCGACGACTAAATAATCCGCGCCCGCGCGGATGATTTGCGCCGCCGAAGCGGTCCGCTTTTGGTCGTCCGCCGGGCGGTTTGCCACGGGGCGGACGCCGGGCGATACGATGATTAATTTTTCGCCTGCATCCCGCCGCAATTCTTCCACTTCCAAACCCGAAGACACCACGCCGTCGCAGCCGCATTGCAAAGCGCGGCGGGCGCGCGACAACACCAGCGCGGACGCATCGCAGGCAAAACCCAAATCGCGCAAATCGCCTTCGTCCAAACTCGTCAGCGCGGTAACCGCCAAAATTTTAAGCGTTTCGCCTTTCGCTTCCGCCGCCGCTTGCATGATTGCGTCGTTGCCGTGGACGGTTAAAAAATCCGCGCCCGAACCGGCGATTTGTTTCGCCGCCCGCGCCACCGTCGCCGGCACATCAAACAATTTTAAGTCGGCGAAAACGCGCAAGCCGCGTTCTTTAAATTCCGCAACCAGCTGCCGCCCGTCCCCGGCGGCGAAAAGCTCCAGCCCGATTTTATAAAATTCGGCGGCGTCCCCGATGTTGTCCGCCAACGCAATCGCATCGGCGGCGGACGGCACATCCAAAGCGACAATCAAACGGGCGCGCGCGGCGGCTAAATTAACCATGCGAAGATTTTACCATTTTTCCGATTAACGCCCCGGCTCAATAAACAAATTTAAAACGCGAAATTCTTCCCACAATGCCGGTTCTTTTGTCGGCACCGGCAACGGCGACGCTTTTATCACCGCCCGCCACGCCACTTCGTCGTATTCGTCGCTGCCGGACGGGGATACAATTTCGGGCGTCCCCTGCACATACCCGTTTATATCCAAATGCACCCGCACCTCAACCACTAAATTATCTATGCCTTTGGCGGATGACGGCGTAATTAAAAGCGGCTGGATTTTGGCACGAATGCGGTCGACATAACCCGCCTTAAGATTATTCAGCACATCCCGCCGGGCGGAGTCCGCAAGCGCGCGCGCGCTTTCCGCGGCGATTCTTTGCCGCTCTTCTTCCTCGCGTTTTTTGCGCTCTTTTTCTTTCTTTTCTTTTTCTTTCTTTTTCTTTTCGCGCTCTTTACGCTCCTTTTCTTTCTTTTCCTTCTTTTCTTTTTCGCGTTTCTTGCGCTCCTTTTCTTTCTTTTCTTTCTCGCGTTTTTCTTTTTCGCGTTTTTCTTTCTCTTCTTGTTCCTTCTTTTCTTTTTCGCGTTTTTTCTTCAGCGCGATGTCCGCTTCTTTCGCCGCGACTTTTTCCGGCTCCGGTTCGGGTTCGGGCGGCGGCTCCGGTTGCGGTTGCAGTGTTGGGGCGGGCTCGGCGATTGCCGCCGGGGCGGGAATAAAAGAAATAACCAATGGCGCTTGCGGCGGCGGTTTACTTGGAAAACGAAAATCCGCGCCCCATATTAAAACGGCGGGAAAAAACGCAAGCATCAAAAACGCCTGCGCCGCGGAAGACCATTTTCCCGCTTCTTCCCATTCCAAATATTCCAGCGGCGGCATATTACTTGTCTTCGTTTTTAGCCGTCAGCGCGATGGTAAAATACCCTTCTTTCCGCAGCCGTCCGAGCAACTCCACCACTTCTTTATACTGCAAAATTTCATCGGCGGAAATTACCAGCGGGGCTTTGCGGCGGGCTTCGGGGTTAAAAAATGTCGCCGCATCAAGCTCGTCAATCAATTCGGGCAAATTCATTTTGACGGTTTCTTCTTCGCGCTCGTGGTAATACACATGAAACCGGTTGACGCCCGTGGATTCGTAGACAATTTCAATCGCGCCTTGTTGTTGGTCTTCAATCGGCGCGTCGCTAACCGAAGGCAAATCCACCACACCCTGATTAAACAGCGGCGCGGTTATCATAAAAATAACGAGCAATACCAGCATGACATCCAAATACGGGACGACATTAATATTGCTAATCGGGGCGCGGCGGCGTTTCATAAAGTGCGGTGCAAAATGTTGAGGTATTGGTTGGCGAAGTTTTCAAAACGCGCGTCCATTTGTTCCAGCCGGTAGGAAAAATAATTGTAAGCGACCAGCGCCGGAATCGCCGCCAGCAATCCCATCGCGGTCGCCACCAACGATTCCGCGATGCCCGGCGCGACTAACGCTATCGTTGCGTTTGAAGTTTGGGTGAGCGCCTGAAACGCGTTAATAATTCCCCAGACCGTCCCGAGCAATCCGATATACGGCGACACCCCCGCGACCGTCGCCAAAAATTGCATGTGCCGCCCCAAAAAAACATTTTCGCGCTGAATCGCCGCGTCCATCGCGCGGCGGACGCCTTCCAAAATTAAATCAACATTTTCGCCGCCGGTCTCGCACGCTTTTTTAAATTCTTCCTGCCCTTCCAAAAACACCCGCGACAATCCCTGCGCGCCGTATTCGCCGTCCCGCGCGCGTTTTTCCAGCACATCCAAATCGCCGCCGTGCCAAAAATCTTCCTCAAACAAATTGCAGTCGGTTTCGTAGCCGCGCAAGCCGATGCGCTTGTGCAAAATCTTCCACACGGCCAGATACAACAGCACGAGCAGCAGGAGCAACACGAGCTGGGCTACCGGACTGGCGTCCAGCAACAGGGAGAAAAAACTTTTATCGGGCATAACCTTCTATTTTACCAGCAAGCGGCGGCGGCAAAGCGGCGGCGCGCCCCGTTTTGGCGGAAACGCAAACCGCCCGCACTTTTGCTTCGGCGAGGATTTCGCCGCCGCGCCGCGCGCTTTGGGCAAAATCGGCGTATACCCGCCCGCATCCGGCGATGCGCGCGTCCACATGCAACAAATCGTCCAAGCGCGCCGGGCGCAAATATTCCACCGCCAAACTCCGCACGACAAACAGCGCGCCCCATTCCTCGCGCAATTCGTGCAGGCAAAAACCGAGCCGCCGCAAATATTCGGTGCGGGCGCGTTCAAAAAAACGGATATAAGACGCGTGATACACAACGCCTCCGGCATCGGTGTCTTCGTAATAGGCGCGCACCGCCAGCGCCCCGTTTTCGGGCGCGGATGCGGTTTCGGTTTTGGCGGGGCGCGCCATGAATATTAACGCCGCGCCCCGATGCCGCGCCGTTTTGGAAAACGGGCGGATGCGGCGGCGGAAAACTTTTGCATTAGGACGCGTCTTCTTTCAACAGCGGCGCGCCGCCCGGTTGCGGCAAACCAAAATGGCGGGCGGCGGCGGGCAACGCCACCCGCCCGCGCGGTTTGCGCGCCAAAAATCCTTCTTTAATTAAATACGGCTCAATAAACGATTCCAAATTGTCCGGCGTTTCGCCAATCGTCAACGCCAGCGTTTCCACGCCCACCGGCCCGCCTTCAAATTTTTCCAGCAACGCGCGCAAATAACGGTTGTCCATCACATCCAATCCGGCTTTGTCCACGCCCAGCATGGTCAGCGCTTCTTCCGCCGTTTTGCCGTCAATCAGCCCGTTGCCTTCCACTTCGGCAAAATCGCGCGCGCGGCGCAACAGGCGGTTGGCGACCCGCGGCGTGCGGCGGGAGCGGCGGGCGATTTCGGCGATGCCGTCTTCGCGCGCCGACAATTGCAAAATGCCCGCACTGCGGCGGACAATCGCGCGCATGTCTTCGTCGCCGTAATATTCCAATCCGCACATAATCCCAAAGCGGTCGCGCAACGGCGAAGTCAGCCGCCCCGGGCGGGTTGTCGCGCCAATCAGCGTAAAGCGGGGCAAATCCAAACGCAACGAGCGCGCCGTCGGCCCCTCGCCGATAATCACATCCAAACGAAAATCTTCCAGCGCGGAATACATCGTCTCTTCAATCGCCGGATGCAGGCGGTGAATTTCGTCAATAAACAAAACATCGCCCTCCGCCAGCGCGGTCATTAACGCCGCAATATCGCCCGCCCGCTCCAACGCCGGGCCGGTTGTGGAATGCAGTTTGCCGCCGGTCTCCGCCGCGATAATCGCCGCCAATGTCGTTTTACCCAAACCCGGCGGTCCAAACAATAGGACATGGTCAAGCGCTTCGCCCCGCTTGTTGGCGGCGGCGATAAACACGCCCAGCTGCCGCCGCGCCGCCGGTTGCCCGATATAATCGGCGAGCGTTTTCGGGCGCAATGCAACATCCGGCGTATCCGGCAAAGCGGAATCGTCAATATCGGGCGCGGCGTTTTCGGGCGGCGGCATGCCGTTATTTTACGCTTTTATGCCGCGCTTTTATACAAAATACCGCGCCCGCCGTTTCGCGGCATCGTTTTCTTTTTATGCAATTTCCGCCCCGCCGTTTTTCAAGGCGCAAAATTTTCGTTGCGGTTTTTCCATCCGCAGTTTTTGCTTCGCCGTTTTCGTTTTGCAATTCTTTATTTCGCAATTTTTCATGCCGCGGTTTTTTAATTTTATTAATTTCCGGTTTAGGCATCCGGCATGCGCAAACAATATTTTTTTAACGAAAACGGCGGCAAAAGCATGCGCCCGGTTTTTATTCCGATTAAAACCAAAAACAAAAATGCGCGCGGTTTTGCGGCGCGGCGGAAAATAATTTACCGCGGCGTTTTACGCCAGCAATACTTCCAGCAATTCTTGGTGCGCCGGGGTTTGCGCGTCAGGCGGGGTAATAATTGCGGCGCTTGCGGCGCGGCGGTGTTCTTCGTTAACCGGCGGCGGGTTGTTTGCCAGCGCCGCGGTAATTTGGCGCGCGCGCGCGATTGAACCGGCAAAACGGGCGAGAATTTCCCGCAATGTGGCATGCTTTTCCGGGTCGTCCATCCAGCAATCGTAGTCGGTGCAAACGGCGAGCGTGGCGTAACACAGCTGCGCTTCCAACGCCAAAAACGCTTCCGGCACATTCGTCATGCCGACAATATCCGCCTTCGCCGCATCGCGCAGAAAAAAACTTTCGGCGCGGGTGCCTAATCTCGGTCCTTCCACGCAGGCGTAAGTTTTATTCCGGTGGACGGCAAACCCTTCCGCTTCGCCCGCCGCCGCCAGCGCGGCGGATAAAACCGGACACGCCGGACGCGCCGAAGATACATGCCCGACAAGCCCGCCGCCGAAAAAAGTGCGCGCCCGCCCGCCGCGCGTGTGGTCAAAATATTGCGCCGGAATTATAAAATCGCCGGGGCAAATTTCTTCGCGCAAACTGCCGCAGGCGGAAACGGCGACAACTTGCCGCGCCCCGGCTTTTTTGAGCGCCCAAATATTGGCGCGGTAATTAATTTCGGACGGCAGCAACCGGTGTCCCGCGCCGTGGCGCGGCATAAACAAAGTTTTGCGCCCGCCTTCGGCGGAAAATTCCAGCACCGGCGCGGACGGTTCGCCAAACGGCGTTTTAATATTATGTGCCGCGGTTTGCGCGCCGTCCCATTGGTAAAACCCGGAACCGCCGATGATTCCCAGCACGGCGGAATTATAACAACGCGCCGCCGCAGGAAGACCCCGCGCCCGCCGTGCATCCGTAGCAGTGGTTGTCAAACGCGATGCCCGCCGGAATATCGGCGAGGGAATTAATTTCCCAAATCGTTTGCGCCCGCCCGGGCAGGGGAATATCCATCATCTGGTTAAAATCGCAGTCGTAAATCCGCCCGTCAAAACCGACCGAAAGCATGTCCGCGCACATCACGCTTTCGGCGGCGCGCGGATTAAAATTATCCACCAGCAACTGCATGTAATTTTCCAATTGCCCTTCGCGCCGCAAAAAATGCAAATAGCGCTTAATCGGCATGTTGGTAATTGTATACAGCGCGTCAAATTGAATATTAAAATCTTCCGCCAAACGGGCGCGGTATTCGCGCTCCAACTGCGCCTGTGGCGGCGGCAAATGCGCGCCCGCCGGGTTATACACGAGATTCAAAACCAACCCGCCGCCCGTGCCGTAGCCGAGTTCGTTGAGTTTTTGCAGTCCCTTAATGCTTTTGCCGAAAACGCCTTTGCCCCGTTGCTGTTCCACATTTTCCGGCGTATAGCAGGGCAGGGACGCGACGACGGTAATGCCGTGTTCGGCTAAAAATTCGGGGGTGTCTTCTTGTCCGGGTTCAAAAAACACGGTCAGGTTGCAGCGGTCGTAAACCGTTTTGCCGAGCGCCCGCGCGGCTTTGGCGAGGCGGCGAAAATGGGGGTTTAATTCGGGCGCGCCGCCGGTAATATCCAATACTTCGGTTTCCGGAGAATCGGCGAGCAATTCCGCCACGCGGTCCACCGTTTCGCCGTTCATGTTGTCCGGATTTTTGGGACCGGCTTCTACATGGCAATGGTGGCAGGCGAGGTCGCATTTTTTGCCGATGTTGATTTGCAGCACGCGCACATTGCGCCGCCGGATGCGCGCGTGATGGCGCAACAAAGTTTCTTCAAAATCGGGAAGTCCGTCCGCCAGAGGCATCGCCGTCTTCCGCATATAAACCGCCGCATGGACGGCGTTGGATTGTTTTGGCATGGTTTTCCTTGTGCTAAAAAAACGCCCGCGGCGGGCGCAATTTACTAAACCGCGCCCCGCCCGCATTCCGTATTATACCGCAATCCGCCCGTTTGCGCGATTTTTGCGCGGTTTACCGCGTATCAAAATGTATCCGTGGCGGGGGAATTTCGCGGGGTTAGGGGTGAAAATCCGCCGCATTGGACGGCGCGCGCGCTTTACCGGTGCGGACGAGAAAATCGCCGAAACCTTCGCCGTCTTCGCGGCATTCGGCGTATTCGCCAAACAACGGCGACAACGCCGCAAGAATTTCGGATTCGTTCATATTTTGTCCGGCAAAAGCCGAAAGGCGCGCGCCGACCGGAGACGCGCCCAAGTATAAATTGTAGCGTCCGGGGGATTTGCCGACCAAGCCGATTTCGCCGAGATAGGGGCGCGCGCAACCGTTCGGACAGCCGGTCATGCGGATGCTAATCGCGTCTTTTTGCAAGCCGTGTTTGGCGAGCGCGGTTTCTAATTTGTCCAGCAGCGAGGGCAAATACCGCTCCGCTTCGGCAAACGCCAGCGGGCAAGTCGGGAATGCAACGCACGCCATCGCGTTTTGGCGGAGTCCGGACATTGCGGAAAAATCAACGCCCACTCCGCGCCGCGCAAAAACTTTTTCCACCCGCGCGCAGTCGTTTTTGGCGATTCCGACAAGCATTAAATTTTGGTTCGGCGTCATCAAAAAATCGCAGCATCCAAGCGCCGCCGTTTCGCGCAACGCCTCGCGCAACGCGCCTTTAATTCTGCCGTTTTCGGCGTATAAAGTTAAATCCCGCAACCCGCCCGGTTGTTGCTGCCAGCCGAGAATATCGCTGCGGCGGGTAAATTTCGTTTGTTCCGCGGGCGGCAGGACAAAACCCAGCCGCTGTGCAAGCTCGGCGCGGATAAAATCCAAACCGAGGCGGGCGGCGGTATATTTAAACCGCGCCTGTTTGCGGTCGCTGCGGTCGCCGTAATCCCGCTGCAAAGCGGCGATATGCCACGCCACTTCCGCCGCTTGGGACGGCGCGCAAAAACCGAGCGCCTCGCCCAAACGCGGATAAGTCCGCCTATCGCCGTGCGTCATTCCCAAACCGCCACCCGCCAAAACATTAAATCCGCGCAATTTGCCGTTGCGCGCCACGGCGACAAAA
Organism: Gammaproteobacteria bacterium; assembly: GCA_051009035.1. GTDB lineage: Bacteria > Pseudomonadota > Gammaproteobacteria > Tethybacterales > Persebacteraceae > Persebacter. The sequence continues at coordinate 6,467 of JBPCWY010000199.1, read as the reverse complement.
CCAATATCCTGCGAATACGCGTCCACATCGTTGGACGGCGGGACGGCGACCGCGATTTTGAATTTGCGCGGGAGATAATGTTTGCCGTAAAGCGGCTCCGGCGGTTTGAACGGCGGCGGGGCGGCGGCGATTTTTTCTTCGCCCAGCCAAATCTCGTAATACGCGCGGGTATTCGGCAGCAAAAATTCGCTGATATGTTGCGCCGCGCGGTGCGCTTTCGCATGCACCGGCGACATGCCCGGATGGGGCGAACACATCACATTGCGGTTGACATCGCCGCAGGCGGCAATGGAATCCAGCAGGCGGCGGGCGCACGATTTCAGGGCGGGGCGCAAGTTTTGTTTTGGCACGCCATGAAATTGCAAAGTTTGGCGGGTCGTCAAGCGGATGCTCCCCGCCGTAGTTAATTCGCCGGCAACGGCGTCCACCGCCAGCCACTGCGCCGCCGTCAACAAACCGCCCGGCACGCGCAGGCGAATCATAAACGAATAATCCGGCTCCAATTTGCGCGCCGCCCGCTCCGCCCGCACATCGCGGTCGTCCTGCTGGTAAATGCCGTGAAATTTAATTAAACTCTGGTCGTCCTCGGCGATGCCGCCGGTTAAATCGTCGGCAAGCCCCGCCGCGATTCCGCCGCGCAAATAACCGCTCCGGTCTTTAATTTTTTCCACCGGCGAAGGCGCGCCGGACGCCCCGCCGCCGGACGCGGAATTGTTTGGTTTGGAATTGTTGGAATTAATAGACATCGCGTTGGTACCTCCCCGTTTCGCGCAGTTTTTTCATGTATTCTTCGCCGTTTTCGCCGCCGTGCGTTTCCGCAATCCGGCGCAATTCCGCATGCACATCGCGCGCCATGCGCCGCTCGTCCCCGCACACATAAACATGCGCGCCGTCCGCCAGCCACTCCCAAACCGTTTTACCGCGCCGCCGCATTTTGTCCTGCACATATATTTTTGCGCCGTCCCGCGAAAACGCCGCGTCCATGCGCGAAAGCAGCCCGCTTTTTTGCCGCACCTGCCATTCGGTTTGGTAGTAAAAATCTTCCCGCCGCCGCCGTTCGCCAAAAAACAGCCAATTTTTGCCGCCCCCGCCCCGCTCTTCGCGCTCTTCCATAAACGCGCGAAACGGCGCAATTCCCGTGCCGGGCCCTATCATAATCAACGGCGCGGCATTGTCGTCCGGCAGGTGAAAATTGTCGTTGGATTGGACGAATACTTTCGCCGTTTCGCCTTCCTCCAGCCGCCGCAAATACGAAGAGCAAACGCCTTCGCGCATCCGCCCCCGCGCATCGTAATAAGTATCGCGCCCCACCAATAAATGCGCTTCGCCGTCCCGGGCAAGCGCCGAAGACGCCGCCGAATACAGCCGCGGCGCAATCCGCCGCAAGCACTGCAACGCCGCGGCGGGGTTTTCGCGGGGCGGAAAATCGCGCGCGACATCGCAAAAATTGCGCCCGCGCACATATCCCGCCCCGTCCTCCGGCACCGCCGCCCCGGCAATTTCGCCGTAGCGTTTTAACATCGGCGGCGTCAACATCGCAATTTCCAGACGGGACGACAACCATTCCGAAACCGGCGCGCTTTCGCCGTCAATTTCAATTTCGGAATCCCATTCCAAATTTAACGCGGCGGCGGTCTCCAAGGCGAGGGACGGGGGATTTTGCGGCCACACGCCGAGCGAATCGCCGGGACGAAATATCAATCCGGAATCTTCCAAAGACAATTCCATGTGCCGCGTTTGGCGGGGCGGTCCGTTGAGCGCGATATTGCGCAACACCGGCGCGGCAAACGGATTTGCGCGGTTGTAAATTGTTGCGGCGGCGGACGGCTCTTCCGCGCGCGTTGCGGGAAGCGCGCCGGCGAGCGATTCTACGGCGGCGCGGCTCCATTGTTCGGCGTTGCGCTCAAAATCCAAATCGCATTCCGCCAATTCCGCCAAACGGCGCGCCCCCAACGCCCCCAGCCGCGCGTCCAAATCGCGTCCGGCTTTGCAAAAATGCTCGTAGCTGCTGTCGCCCAATGCCAGCACGGAATACGATAAATCCGGCAATTTCGGCGCGCGCGCGCCGTGCAAAAACGCGAAAAATTCCGCCGCCCCGTCCGGCGGGTCGCCTTCGCCGTGCGTGCTGATAACCGCAAACAAAAACTTTTCTTTTTTCAAACGGGCGGTTTTGTATTCGCTCATGGAAATAATTTCCGCTTCCAAACGGCGGCTTTTTGCCGCCGCCGCCAACTGCGCCGCAATCATTTTTCCGTTGCCGGTTTGCGTCCCGTAAAGCACCGTGGCGGACGGCGCGGGCGCGGCGGCGGCGGACGGCGGCGGCAACGCCCGCAAACCCGCAAAATATCCGCTCAACCACGCCAGCTGGCGCGAATCCAACTGCTCCGACAAACGCGCCGCCGCTTGTAATTGTTCAGGCGACAGCATGCACTTTTTCCAAAAACATCGGCGGCGGGGGCGGCGCGGACGCTAACGCAAACGCCGCTGCATCCCCGACAATCAACAACGCCGGAGAAACAACGCGCCCTGCGGCGCGCGCCGCAATGTCCGATAAATTGCCGGTAATAATTTCCTGCTTGGCGGTCGTCCCGGCGCAAATAACCGCCGCCGCCGTTTTGGGGGCGCGTCCGGCGGCGGCAAGATTTTCCGCAATCTGCGGCAACATCGCGCCCGCCATATAAAACAACAAAGTCGCGTCCGCGTCTTCGGCTAAATTGCGCCAATACGCCGGATTTTCCATATCCTCCCGCAACGCCGCGCAAAAACGCACGCCGCCCGCAACGCCCCGATGCGTCAGCGGAATCCCCGCCGCCGCCGCGCAACCGGAAGCCGCCGTCACTCCCGGCGCGACGGTATATGCCACGCCCGCCGTCCGCAACGCGAGCATTTCTTCGCCGCCGCGCCCGAAAATAAACGGGTCGCCGCCCTTCAACCGCGCCACCCGCTGCCCGCGCCGCGCCCGCGCAATTAACAATTCGTTAATATCTTCCTGCGCCGCCGCGTGGTATCCGCGCCGTTTGCCGACAAATATTTTTTCCGCATCGCGCCGCGCCAGTTCTACAATTTCCGGCGCAACCAGCCGGTCATAAACCACCGCGTCCGCTTTTTGCAACAGCCGATGCGCGCGAAAAGTCAGCAAATCCGCCGCCCCCGGTCCCGCCCCGATTAAATAAACTTCGCCCGGCGAAACCGTATTTTGCGCTGCGCATTGCAATTCTTTTTCCAACAACGCCGCCGCCCCCGCATCGTCCCCCGCCAACACCGCTTCCGCCGCCGCGCCGTCCAACGCCCGCTCCCAAAAATCCCGCCGCCGCGATTCCGGCAACGCCGCTTTTACCCGCCCGCGAAACGCCCCGCACAACGCGCCCAACCGCCCCAATAACGGCGGCAAAATCGTTTCCATTTTGGCGCGCACCCGCCGCGCCAAAACAGGAGACGCGCCCCCCGAAGATACCGCCGCCACCAACGGCGAGCGGTCTATCACCGCGGGAAAAATAAAATCGCACAACGCCGGATTGTCCACAGTATTCAACGGCACGCCGCGCCGCCGCGTATCGGCGCGCACGCGGCGGTTTAACGCGTCATCGCCCGCCGCCGCAACCGCCGCAACGCATCCGGCAAGGTCGGCGGCGGCGTATTTTCGCCGCCGCGCCGCGCCGCCGGATTCTTCCGCCGCCGCCGCAACCGCGGGCAAAATGTCGGGCGCGACAACGGACAACTTCGCCCCCGCCCGCGCCAGCAACTGCGCCTTGCGCGAGGCGACTTCGCCGCCCCCGACAATCAAAACTTTGCGCCCGCGCAAATCAAAGAAAAACGGAAAATAATCCATAATGCCAATTAAGAACTATATTATAACGGAATATAGCGTTATTTTCATATTCTTTTTTAGAAACTAAATATTTTCCCGCCACCCGCCAAATTAAACCCCGCCCCAATCCTCGTCCCTACGCTCCAGCGTTGGGATGCATACCGGCGGCGGCCCCGCCGCCTTTCGGCATTTGCGGTTTTTCGCTGTTTGCCGTTAGCCGCTTAAACCTGCCTCCCCGCCGTCATTCCTGCGTAGGCAGGAATCCCGTGTCGTTTGCGGCGATTGGGTTTTCGCCTTTGTCTGGTTTTGCCCCCTGCTTTCGCAGGGGCGGGCTTTTCGGCAAAATACAAAGACGCATGAATCCTGCTTTCGCAGGATTGGAAAATTAAGATTATCCGTCATTCCCGCGCAGAGGGCGGATTATTCCCCCCGCTCTATTTCCGCGAGTTTCTTTTGGACTCTTTCTTCCCATTCGCGCGGGAGCATTCCCGCGGCTTTCAGCACTTTGTGCTGGTCCGCAATCGCGCCGTATAGCACCCAATCCCAGCAGCGCTTTTTGTATGCTTCGTCATAATCGCCGAATTTGTGTCCGGCAAAATAGTCATAAATCGGGTTTCCCCGATGAGGATTAAAAGGCATAATCAGTTTTTTCCGTGTTGGTTATCGCTAATCTAACCAATTGATCAGCGTTTCTTCATTATACTCCTCCGGAATGTGTTTGTCAATAGACGCCGCGCCAGGGATCGTCTCGGTCGTTTCTCCGATGCTGTTTTTCCTCACCAGTACGAGATTTATTTTATCGCCGTATTTCGCCTTAATCGCCTCTACGGTTTTGCGCGCGCCGAAGTATGTTTTTACAAAACGCGTTTTTGGCACCGTCCGCCCCTCTTCTTTTGCCCGCGCTTGCACGAATTTCCAAGCGATTACCGGGTTTTGATAAACATAAACGATTGATACCGCCCGCCCTTTTTCCAGCGACCGGGCAATGTTTTTTTCCTGCCTTTCCATGTCCGAAAAAGTGCCGTCAAAAATAAAACTGATGCCCTGCTCCAACGCCGCCGCGTGGATTTCCTCGGCGAGAATAGTTACCGCGCCTTGAAAAAGATGGGAGTTTTTTCCGTCATAATCGGCAAATTCTTCCCGTAATTCGTCCGGGTCTATCCGCAAAATAGACGGCGCAATTAATCGCTTCGCTACTTCGGTTTTGCCGGCGCCGGAGGAGCCCGCCATGAATACTGAAAAGGGCTTATACGGTTTTATTCGTTTTTGCGCTATTTCTTTTGCTTGGGTTTTGGCTTGGGTTATTGCCGCCGCTTTTGTGTTTGCTTCGTCCATTTCCGATTCTCCTTATTAAAAAGAAAAAGGGCGCTTGCGCGCCCTTTTTCCTGCTTTCCGCAACTCCGATTAGAAGTCGTGGCGCAAGCCAAGATTGACAAGATCTTCCGCCGTCGTATCGGAGTCCAAATCACGCGACCAGTATTCAATCCAAACGCGGGAGTTAGACCCCAAGCTGTATTGAACGCCGACCGTGCCATAAGTGTCCTCCACCATGCCCAGCTCGCGAGTTTCATACAGAGCATAGACATTGACTTTGTCAAGCGCAACGCCACCGGCAACGGAAATGAGTTCCCTGTCGGCTAATGCCACATTGGCGGCGGCTCTATTGGTATCAGCATTACTGCTGGTATCCACGACGTCCGCCGAATAAGTAACACCTTCGCTCAAAGCGTCTTCGCCATACCAGCCGTTGACATACCAGTTGTCTTGGGCGTAGCCGAGGCGAACTGTCCAAGAAGTCAAGTCGGTTGTACTCGCCGCTGTCATACCACCTGCGGTAGCGCCATTGCTATCCTCGGCATTAGACGCAACCAAACCGTCAATCTCGGTGCTGTAAGACCCGGCAACGGTGAATCCTTGAACCGTGTAAGTCCCGGCAAGAGTCCAATTATCCAAGTCATTATCGGCACGCGCGCCATTAACAACCGAATTGTACTCGTTTGTCATAGGATCCGCGGGATCGCTCCTGTCGTCGCTGTTGTCGCCGCCCATACGAACAAGAATCGCGCCTTGAAAACCATTCAAGTCCGGAGTCGTGTATTGGATGGCTTCGCCAACACGCCCGCCGCGCTGGTCGGTGTAATTCAGATAGCCGCTGTAAACATTGGCGACATCCGTGCTGGAATGCGTCCAGTTGTAGTCGTTAGACCAAAAACGACCGACAACGAATTCACCAAAATTGCCGCGCAAACCGACATGACCCAAACGGACTTGGTCAAGAGGGCTGCTACCGCTAAATGTAGCGCGGGCTTCCCATTGGTAAAACCCTGCCAAACCGCCGCCCAAATCATTGGTGCCGCGAAGACCGATACGGCTGGTACCGGCATTAATGTCGGCATCGTTTGTGCCGCTGGAAAAATCCAAATGCGCGCGCAGAGAGGCGTAAAAACCCTCCGCCGCCGAGGTGTATTGCATCCCGGAGGTGTCTTGCGCCGCAAAAGCGGACGGGGCGGCCAAAGCGGAAGCGATGGCGATTGCGAGTGCTTGTTTTTTCATGGTTACTGCTCCTTTTGTGGAAAAAAATTAGGCGAATACGCTCCAAATCGCTTTGGAATGCATCCAACAATGTCAATCATACACGATTCCCCCGCCCATTGCAAGC
>JBPCWY010000198.1:0-8771 GCA_051009035.1 Gammaproteobacteria bacterium | reverse complement strand
CGGCGATTTCGTCCGTTTCGGCGTTTGGCGATTCTAAAACAAGCTCGTCGTGGACTTGCAGCAGCATGCGCGTTTGCATTTTGTGTTTGGTTAAAAAATCATGGATTCTTAACATCGCCGTTTTAATAATATCCGCGGCGCTGCCCTGCATCGGCGCGTTGATGGCGGCGCGCGCCGCTGCTTGCGGGTTGCCGCCCGCGACCGGAATGCGCCGCCCCGCCAGCGTTTCCACAAAACCTTGCGCCGCCGCATGTTTGCGAATGTTTTCCATATACGCCGCGACTTGCGGATAGCGCGCAAAATAACGTTCAATATATTCGCGCGCGCGTTCGCGCGAAGTATTGAGCGCGCGCGCCAACCCGAAAGCCGACATGCCGTAAATTAATCCGAAATTAATCGCTTTTGCGGCGCGCCGTTCGTCGTTTCCAATTTCCGATTCCGCTTTGCCGAAAACCTCCGCCGCGGTGCGCCGGTGAATGTCCGCGCCTTCGGCAAACGCCGCCAACAACGCATCGTCCCCGGAAATGTGCGCCATCAACCGCAATTCTATTTGCGAATAATCGGCGCTGATTAACGCGCATCCGTCCGGCGCGACAAACGCCCGCCGAATGCGCCGCCCGTCCGCCGTGCGCGCCGGTATGTTTTGCAAATTGGGGTCGCTGGACGACAATCTTCCGGTATGCACCGCGGTTTGGTTAAAATCGGTATGCACGCGCCCGGTTTGCGGATGCGTCATGCGCGGCAGTTTTTCGGCGTAGGTGCCGGTGAGTTTCGCCAAAGTGCGGTGGCGCAACACCGCGCGCGCCAGCGGATAATCCGCGGCAAGCGCGTCCAGAGTCCGCTCGTCCGTGGAACGCGCTTTGCCGCCCGCCGTTTTGCGCAGCGGCGGCGCGCCCATTTTGTCAAACAACAAAGTTTCCAACTGGCGCGGCGAATTTAAATTAAACGCCGCGCCGGCGATTTGATGCGCTTCCGATTCCAATTCAAGCATGCGCGCCCGCATTTCTTTTGCCAGATTTTTTAACGCGCCGCCGTCTATTTTCACCCCGGCGCGTTCCATGGCAAACAAAACCGGCATCAGCGGCCGGTCGGTCGTTTCGTAAAGCCGCCGCGCTTTGCCGCGCAATTCGCCAATCACGGGCGCGCGCAGTTTGCGGGTGATTTCCGCGTCTTCGCCGGCGTATTGCGCCGCGGCGGGAATGTCCGATTCCGAAAAATGTTTTACCGTTTTGCCGTCTACAATATCGCGGTAGGCGACGGTTTTAACATTCAAATATTTTTGCGCCAGCGCGCCGAGCGAAGTCGGCTGTCCGGGTTCGCGCAGGGCGGCGGCGATTTTGGTGTCTTCCAAAACGCCGCGCGCCGCCAGCCCGCAATTTGCAAAAACATGCAAATCGTATTTTCCGTTATGAAATATTTTTTCCGCTTTTTCGTCTTCCAACAACGGACGCAACGCTTCCAAAGCGTCCGCCGCGGGGATTTGTTTCGCGCGCGCCATGCCGCGGTGGGCGAGCGGAATATAAGCGGCGGTGCCGTCTTCAAACGCCAGCGAAAAACCGACAATCGTGGATTGCATCACCGGCGCGCCGTCCGTTTCCGTATCTATCGCCGCGCCGTTTTTGCGCGCGGCGGCGACCCATTTTCGTAGGCGCGAAAGCTCGGTTACAATTTCCGTTTTGGCGCGCCCGTTTGCGGACGGGGCGGAATCCCACTCGGCGGCGAGTTGGCGAAAACCGTATTGCTCGCACAGGGCGCGCCATTTTTTTACATCCGGCGCGGCGGCGATGCATTCTTCGGCGGAAAGCGGCAGCGCGACATCGGTTTTGAGCGCGGTTAATTTTTGCGCCAATGCAAGCACGCCGGAGTCGGCGGCGGCGCGCAAATTGCCGCCCGCCGCGCCTTTTAATTTTCTTTCTTTTTCGGGGAGGGATTCGTCCGCCCTTGCCTGTTTTAATGCGCCGTCCAACGAGCCGAATTCGCCCAGCCATTTTGCCGCCGTTTTCGCCCCCACTTTTTCCACGCCGCGGATATTGTCCGAAGAATCGCCGACCAGCGAAAGATAATCCGCCATTTGCGCGGGCGGGACGCCGAATTTTTTGCGCACCGCGTCTTCGTCATACACCGCGTCTTTTAACCCGTCGTAAAGCACGGCATCCCCGCCGACCAGTTGCATCAAATCTTTGTCGCCGGACGCGACGACAATTTCCATTCCAGCGCGCCGTCCTTGCGCGGCGAGGGTGGCGATGACATCGTCCGCTTCCACGCCGGACTCGCAGACGAGGGGCCAGCCGGCGGCGAGAATAAATTCTTTGGCGGGGGCGATTTGGACGCGCAAATCTTCGTCCAGCGGCGGGCGGTTGGCTTTGTATGCGGGGGATAATTCGTGGCGGAAGGTTTTGCCGGGGGCGTCCATCACGCAGGCGACCCGTTCGGCGGGCCATTGCGCGCGCAATTTATGCAGCATATTCGCCAGCCCAAAAATCGCGCCGGTCGGAAACCCGTCTTTGGAGCGCAATTCCCGCACGGCGAAAAACGCGCGAAACAAATACCCCGTAGCATCAACAAGCAAAAGCCGCATGCCCGCTATTATGCCGCATTTTTGGCGGCGGCGGCAATATTTTCGCCGCCCGCTTTCCTTTTGATTCTCCACTCCCGCGAAATATACCCAATCCTGCGAAAGCAGGATTCATGTGTCTTTTTTGCGGCGGTTAGATTTTTGCCTTCGCCTGATTTTGCCGTGCGGCAAAATACAAAGACACATGAATCCTGCTTTCGCAGGATTGGAAAATATTATTTAATTTTGCCGCCCCGCCCGCCATTCCCGCGCAGACGGGAATCCAAAGAGCAAACTTTTGCGGATTGGTAAAATTGCAAGGCAAAGCCGGTATTTTGGATTCCCGCCCCCGCTTTCGCGAGGGCAGGTTCTGCGCGGGAATGACGGAAATTTATTTTGCGGGAGTTTAAAAAAAAGTTGGTTTTTGGACGGCGGACAAGGTATAATATTGTTTTACGCGCCCTGATATTAACAACGAAAGGAAAAACCATGCAAGATGAATTAACGCGGGAACAAATTGAGCGGCAAGATTTTGTGGATAACGAGATTTTTGCTTTGCTGCAAGAACTCGCGCCCGCGGGCGCGAAAATGGAATGGGATATTGAAGCCATTGGCGATGTGCGCGACGCCGTTTGCGATATTATCGTGCATCGGCGCAAGTTAATGTCCGAAAGGGATTTTTACGGATTTATTGATATTCCCGATGGCGCTTGATATAAGAGAATCCCAAATTGAAGACGCGCTTGTCGGCGCGGCGGGGCTGGCGCGCCGCGTGCTTCATTTGGAAAACGAACCCTGTTTGCTGGCGCGGCAAATGGATGTGCCGTCCGGACGCTTGGATTTGCTTTACGCTTGCCAAAAAGATTTAATTTTAGTTGAACTTAAATCGGTCGGATTTAACCGGAAATTTCTCGGGCAAGTTTTGGGCTACCGGAATGATTTGATAGAATATCAAAACTCGGGCAAGTTAGTGGAAGGCAAAATCAAACCTTATTTGCTTTGCACAAACGCAACCGAACGCGCGGAATCCGGCGCGGCGGAGAGCGGCGTGACTCTCATGCAGTACAGTCCGCAGGAGGTATTGTCTTTTTTCTACGAAAATTTTAAACCGGTTGCTTTTTTCACCGAAAAGAAACCCGTAGATATTGGGATTTGGAATCTGCATCTTATTAACAAATTTATTTATTTCATGGACGGTGTTAGCACCATGGAAAAATTAAAGGAAGCGGTCGGCGGCAGCGGCAGAACGCTTTACAACAAGGTAAAGTTTGCCGAAGAATTGCGGCTTGTTAATTGGAAGCCGCACGGCGATTCCGTTTCTTTGACCGAATTGGGCGAAAGATATGCCGCCGCCAAAAACGCGCTTTTGCCGGCAAGAATTAGCGAGGAACAGGCGTCAATTTTGCAAAAATTTATAATGACGAATCCTTACGAATCGGCGGTTATTTTAGGAATCGCTTCAATAGTGGAGTCCGTTTTTATTCTTTCCAAAAACGCCTACCCTGTTCACGCAAGGCATTTAACCGAATATTTCCCTTATTTTGCGGGGAAGTTTTTTACATGGAAAACGGCAAAAGCCAAAACGCATGCCGTCCGCATGTATTCCAATTATGCGGCGGATTTGGGGCTGTTGGCAAAAACGCGGGATACTTTTTATTTAACGCCGGACGGTTTGCGTTTTACAATCCAAATGCAAATGCATAAAAATATTAAGTTAGTAGAATCGGTAAAGATTGCTTAACCGGCTTGCGAAAATGATGAAACAAGAAAAAACGAAATATTCGTTAATCAAAAGCGGCGCGCCGAATTTGCTAAAATTGCATTATGGCTAATAACGCGAAACTTGAAGAAGAAAAGCGGGCGGCGGCGGAAGCCGCGTTGCGCTTTGTGGCGGACGGCGTTGCGCTGGGGGTTGGCAGCGGCAGCACCGCCGAAATGTTTATCGCCCTGCTGGCGCCGCATCGCGCCAAGCTTGCCGCCGTGCGCGCCAGCTCGGAGCGCACCGCCCGCCTGCTCGCCGCCGCCGGAATCGCCTGTAATGACGATGTTTCGGAGCTGGATTTGTATGTGGACGGGGCGGACGAAATTGACGGCAACCGGCAAATGCTCAAAGGCGGCGGCGGTGCGCTCGCCCGCGAAAAAGTGCTGGCGTGCTGCGCGCGGCGGTTTGTGTGTATCGTGGATTCGTCCAAAAATGTCCCGCGGCTGGGGCGTTTTCCGCTTGCCGTGGAGGTTTTGCCGATGGCGCGCTCTTACGCGGCGCGCCGCCTCGCCGGAATGGGCGGCAGTCCGCGCTGGCGGGAGGGGTTTATTACCGACAACGGGAATTGGATTTTGGATGCGAGCGGGCTGGATTTGACGGATGCGGCGGGAATGGAGATGGAAATTAACGCGATTGCCGGCGTTGTAGAAAACGGCATTTTTGCCCGCCGCCGCGCCGATACGGTGTTTGCCGGCGGCGCGGAAATGAAAAAATAATAACGAAAAGGAAAGGTTAAATTATGTCAGTTCAAGATGTTTTTGTCCGCTGCGGCGACGATGCTTTACGCAAGAAATTGCAGGACGAGGGGTTGCCGCCGCTCGCGGCGCGGGTGTTGGCGGCGCGCGATATTTCCGGGCGCGGGGACATTGTCCCGCCGTTAGCCGAGTTGCCGCCGCCGGAGTTTTTGCCGGATATTGAAAAATTTTGCGAGTTGCTCGCGGCGGCGGTGCAAAAACGGCAAAAGATATGCGTGGTCGGCGATTATGACGCGGACGGGATGTGCGCCGCGGCGTTGGCGACGGAGTGTTTGCGCGGGATGTCCGCCGATGTGGCGTGGCGCATTCCAAAGCGGATGCAGCACGGCTACGGCTTGCATTCCGAAATTGTGCGGAGCGCGGAGGCGCGCGGGGCGAAATTGCTGATTACCGTGGATAACGGCGTTTCGGCGCATGACGCGGTGGTGTGCGCCAAATCGCTGGGGATGACGGTTTGCATTACCGACCACCACCTGCCGTCGGACGAATTGCCCCCCGCCGATTGCATTGTCAATCCGCATTTGGGCAAAAACGGGGAGGGAAAAAACCTGTCCGGTGCGGGGGTTGCGTTTTATGCGATGGCGGCGTTGCGCCGAAAATTGGGCGCGCCGTTCAAAATGAACCGCGTTTTGGATTTGGCGGCGCTTGGCGGGATTGCCGATTGCATGCCGATGGACAAACTCAACCGGACGCTGATTGGCGGCGGTTTGGCGCATTTGCGCGCCGCCCGCCGTCCCGGTCCGGCGGCGTTGGCGATGGAAGCAAAAATTCGTCCGGCAAGAATAAGCTGCCGCGATATTAGCCACACTATCGCGCCCCGCATCAACGCCGCCGGACGGTTTGACCGCGCCGAATTGGCGGTGGAAGCGTTATTAACCGAAGACCATCGGGCGGCGCACAAAATGGCGCTGCAAATGAATACATTAAACCGCAAGCGCAAGGAGACGGTGGACGATATTATGCGGCAGACGGCGGCGATGAAACCCGGCCCGCCGGCGGCGGTGGTTTATGACAAAGAATGGCCGCACGGCGTTTTGGGAATTGTCGCCGGACGGCTTGCCGATTTGCACCAATGTCCGGCGCTGGTTTTTTCGCAATGGAACGGGCTTTGGCGCGGTTCGGGGCGCGCGCCGGACGGGTGGGATTTGCACGCATTAGTTTCCGCCGCCGCGCAAAATTGCGGGGACGGGGCGGCGGATTTTGGCGGACACAAGCGGGCGGTGGGTTTGTCGGTGGGCGATGTAGAGCAGTTTTCCGCCGCCTTTGCCGAAGAATGCGCCAAAACCGCGCCGGACGGGGCGCGCCGTTGGGAAGTGGACGAACTCCCCCCGCCGGAAGAAGTCACGCCGGAATCGGTGGAATGTTTGGATACTTTTGTTTGGGGCGAATCATTTCCGCGCCCGTTATTTGCCGGGGATTTTTCCATTTCCGAAGTGCGCCCTTTAAACAACGGCACTTGGAAACTAAAACTCACCGGCGGCGGCTGGTCGCTGCCGGCAATCACCTTCGGGCGCGAGCCAAAAACGGAAGATGTTTTCGCCATTTTTTCGCTGTGCAAAGACCATTTCACCGGACGGGCGTCCGCGGTTGTGGAGGAGATGCTGTAAAAGCGGTATAATTTCCCTCCCATGTCCGGCAATACTTTCGGTAAATTATTTTGCGTTAGCGCGTTTGGCGAAAGCCACGGCGCGGCGTTGGGATGCATGGTTGACGGCTGTCCGCCCGGCATCGCGCTCAAATCCGCCGATATTCAGCGCGATTTGGACCGCCGCCGCCCGGGCACTTCCCCGCAAGTCACGCAACGGCGGGAGGCGGACCGGGCGGAGATTCTTTCCGGCATATTTGAAGGCAAAACCACCGGCGCGCCGATAGGAATTTTAATCCGCAACACGGACGCAAAATCGCGCGATTACGCCAAACTGCGCGAAGTATTCCGCCCCGGACACGCCGATTACACTTATTTCCAAAAATACGGATTGCGCGACCACCGCGGCGGCGGGCGTTCTTCGGCGCGCGAAACGGCAATGCGCGTTGCCGCCGGAGCGGTGGCGCGGCGGGTATTGGACGGCTGGGGAGTCGCGGTGCGCGGGCGGCTGGCGCAAATGGGCGATATTGCCGTTCCCTTAAAATCATGGAAGATGACCGAAGAAAACCCGTTTTTTGCCGCCGACAACGCCGCCGCAAAATCCCTTTCCGCCAAAATTACACAACTGCGCCGCGCCGGAGATTCCTGCGGTGCATTGGTGGAAGTCGTAGCGGTGCATGTGCCGCCGGGCTGGGGCGAGCCGGTTTTTGACCGGCTGGACGCCGATATTGCAAAAGCGATGATGAGTATTAACGCGGTCAAAGGCGTGGAAATCGGAGACGGATTTGCCGCCGTCCAACAACAAGGCAGCGCGCACGGAGACGAAATAACCCGGGCGGGTTTTGCCACAAATCATGCGGGCGGCGTTTTGGGGGGCATTTCCAGCGGACAAGATATTATCGTCCGGCTGGCGGTCAAACCCGCCTCCAGCATCCGCATTCCGCGCCGCACAATTACCCAAGACGGCGCGGAAACAACAGTATCCACCGCCGGACGGCACGACCCATGCGTAGGAATCCGCGCCGTGCCGGTCGCCGAAGCGATGCTCGCATTAACCCTCGCCGACCACGCCTTGCGCCATCGCGGCCAATGCAACGCCGCGGGCAAAAAATTATTTACCAAAAAAGGAAAACCATGAAACTTCTCATTACCCCCACGAGTCCGTTTGCGCGCAAAGCGCGGGCGTTGTTGCTGGAAAAACAAATCCCCTGCGAAACCGCCCCCGCATCGCCGTGGGACGATGCGCCCGAAATATTGGCGGCGAATCCGTTGCGCAAAATCCCCGTGTTGCTGTTGGACGGCGGTGCGGCGGTTTTTGATTCGCGCGTGATTTGCGAATATTTGGACGCGCAAAGCGGCGCGCCGCGTTTTTTGCCCGAAGACGCAAACGCCCGCATGGCGGTCAAAACCCGCGAAGCGATGATTGAAGGCGCGATGGATTCCGCCGCCGCGATATTAATGGCGGGCAAAGTCGCGCCGGAAATGCAAAACGCGGCGTGGCGAAAATGGCTTTCCGACAAAATCGGGCGGACGCTGGACGCATTGGAAAAAGACATTGCATCGCGGGCGGGCGGCATGGACATGAGCGACATTGCGTGTTTTTGTTTTTTAGATTTTATACTCTTTCGCCTGCCGGACGAAGATTGGCGTCCGGCACATCCGCAGCTGGAGGCATGGTTCGCCGAAACCGCCAAACGCGAAAGCTTCGCCAAAACAGACCCGCGTTAAAAAAACTTAATCCCCGCCCCGTTCACCGGACTCGTCCCTACGCTCCAGCGTTGGGACGCATACCGGCGGTGTCCCGCCGCCTTTTGGCGGTTGTGGCGGAATTGGACGCAAACCGCCAGCCGCCCAATTCTTTCCTCCCCGCCGTCATTCCTGCGTAGGCAGGAATCCCGTGTCGTTTGCGGCGGTTGAATGTTAGCCGCCGTCCGGTTTTGAGCGGGGGAAAAAATCCCTTAAAAATTGATTTTCCATTGCGCGGATATTGCCGCGTTGCCTTTTGCGTATTCCGCCGCCGCCGACCAACCGCCTGTTTCCGTCTCCATCGCGTATCCCGCCGTCCATATCAACGGACTTTCCGACCGTAAACGCAACGATGATTCCCGCTCCACT
>JBPCWY010000197.1:0-10151 GCA_051009035.1 Gammaproteobacteria bacterium | reverse complement strand
GCGCCCCAGTGCGCGTCTATGAAATCTATGACATATCCCAGACGCAGGCGGTCGGCTAAATTGCCCGTTGCGCCGCCTAATAATAACGATAACGCCGCCGCGTCCCAAACCGGCGGGCGGCGGCGCAACCATATAATTATACCAACGCACGCCGCAATGGAAAACGCGGTTAATAACCAGCGCGCCCACATGCCGCGTCCCGCCAAAATGCTGAACGCCGCGCCGTCGTTTTGCGCGTATACGAAACGCAAAAACGGCGCGAGTTCTATTGGCGCGGCGGCGGATAAAAATTGCGCGGCGAGAAGTTTCGCGCCCTGGTCGGCAAACGCGACAAGCGCGGCGATGCAAAACCAAAACCGCAAACCGCCCGGCGCGGACATGAATCAATCAGGCAAAACGGCGCGCGCATTCGCCGTTTAACGCCAGCGCGCAACGCCCGCATAATTCCGGATGTGTTTGGTTTTCGCCGACATCTTTTTGCCGGTGCCAACAGCGGGCGCATTTGGCATGCGGCGATTTCACCGCCGCAACGGACGGCGCGCCTTCCGATATTTCCGCCGCGGCATGCGAGACGATAAAAACATAACGCAATTCTTCGCCCAGCGACAACAGCGGCGCGATGTCTTTTTCGCTTCCGGATAAAACAATGCTTGCTTCCAACGAAGAACGCACTGTTCCGGCGGCGCGTTGTTTTTCAATTTCCTTAAGCGCCAAATCGCGCCACTTTCCAATCTCCGCCCACTTTTGCGCCAGCGATTCGCCGTCCGCCGCCTGCGGCAACGGCGCGGTCCAAGTATGCAACAGCGGGCTTTCCGCATCGTCCCCGCAAAGCGCGCGCCATGCTTCGTCCGCGGTAAAACACAATACCGGCGCGCTGATTTTTACAATCGTTTCCGCGAGATGACGCAGGACGGTTTGCGCGGAACGGCGCGCGAAAGAATTTTGCGGGCAGGTATAAAGGCGGTCTTTGAGAATATCCAAATAAAAACTTCCCAATTCCAGCGAACAAAAATTTTGCAGCATTTGCACGGCGGCATGAAATTCATAACGCGCATAAGCGGCGGCGGCGGCGGCGCGAAATGTTTCGCCGCGGGTTAACATGAGGCGGTCTATTTCCAACAATTCGTCCGGCGGCGGCGCGGCAGCCGGGTCAAAATCGGAAACATTGGCGAGCAAAAAACGCATCGTGTTGCGCAGGCGGCGGTAGATTTCCACCACGCGCCCGATGATTTCTTCGGACACGGCGATTTCGCCGGAATAGTCGGACGCGCCCGTCCATAGGCGCAAAATATCCGCGCCGTATTTGTCAATAACGCCGCGCGGCGAAACGACATTGCCGAGCGATTTGCTCATCTTGCGCCCGTCTCCGGCGACGACAAATCCGTGCGTTAGGATTTCGCGGTAAGGCGCGCGTCCGTGCATTGCGCAGGCGGTCAACAACGAAGATTGAAACCAGCCGCGGTGTTGGTCGGAACCTTCCAAATACATGTCGGGGCGCGTTTTGTCGCCGCCGTCCCAGCCCAAAACCGCGCTATGCGTTGCGCCGGAATCAAACCACACATCCAAAGTATCGCGCACGCGCCGGTATTCGCCATCGTCGCCGCCGCAGTCGCGCAAAATATCCGCATCGTCCGCGGCAAACCACGCTTCTATGCCGCCTTGTTCGGCGATTTGCGCGGCTTTTTCTATAATCTCCGCGCTATGCGGATGCGGGGCGCCGTTTTTTTTGTGCAGGAAAAAAGGCATCGGCACATTCCAATAACGCTGGCGCGACAAACACCAGTCGGGGCGTCCGGCGACCATCGCGCGCATTCGGTTTTGCCCCCATTGCGGATAAAACTCGGTTTCACGCACCGCCGCCAGCGCGGTTTCGCGCAGGGTTTTTCCATTGATGCAGGGCGAGTCCATATCCGCAAACCATTGCCAATCGGCGCGGAATAACACCGGCGATTTGTGCCGCCAGCATAGCGGATAACTGTGCAAGTGCGGTTTTAACGCCAACAGCGCGCCGTTTTCGCGCAACGCATCAACGATGGCGGGGACGGCATCGCGCGCGTTCATGCCGCCAAACCGGGGCATGTCCGCGACAAAAAAACCGCTGCCGTCTATGGAAGATTCCAACGGCAAGCCATGCGCTTTGCCGGTTTTAAAATCGTCTTCGCCGTGTCCGGGGGCGGTATGCACGAGTCCGGTGCCGGCGTCTTCGCCGACATATTCCGCGGCAAACATGGGCGATTCGCGTTCGTAAAACGGATGCAAAAATACCAAGTTTTGCAACGCCGCGCCGGACGCTTCGCCGATAATTTTTGCATCCGCCATGTCCCACCGCGCCAGCGCCGTTTCCAGCAAACTTTTGGCGAGGATAAACCGCCGCCCGCCGTATTCCGCCAGCGCGTAAGTTATTTTTGGATGCGCGACGATGGCGCGGTTGCCCGGCAAAGTCCAAACCGTCGTCGTCCAAATCGCGGCAAACACCGGCGCATTATTGTCCGCGCCAAACGCCGCATTCGCCGCGGCGTTATCGGCGGCGGCAAACGCCGCATCCGCCGCCTGCGATTCGCGTTCTTCGTATTCCACTTCGGCTTCGGCGAGGGCGGATTCGCAATCGGCGCACCAAAACACGGGTTTTAACCGGCGCGAAAGCAAACCGCGTTCGTAAATTTTTCCCAACACGCGAATAATCCCCGCTTCGGTTTGGGGGTTCATCGTTTTATAAGGCGCGTCCCATTCGCCCGCCACGCCCATGCGGATAAATCCTTTTTTTTGCAGCGTAATTTGCGTTTCGGCAAAAGCGCGGCAGCGGCGGCGAAAAGCGTCCGCATCGCCGCGGTCGCCGCCTTGTTTTTCCACTTGGTGTTCAATCGGCAAGCCGTGGCAGTCCCAGCCGGGCAAATACGGCGCATCAAATCCGGCGAGCGTTTTTGCGCGGACGATAATATCTTTTAATATTTTATTGACCGCATGCCCGATATGTAAATCGCCGTTGGCGTAAGGCGGCCCGTCATGCAGGACAAATTTAGGGCGTTTTTGCGCCGCCGCCAGCCGCCGCACGCGCCCGTAGAGTTGGGTTTTCTCCCACGCCGCCAGCATTTCCGGCTCGCGGCGCGCCAAATCGCCGCGCATCGGAAACGCGGTAGCGGACAAATTGAGCGTATCGGAATATTTTTTAGCGGCGTTCATGGGATTGCCGCATTATAAATCATGCGGGGCGTTTTTCCCGCCTACGCGGGAATGACGGGTTTGGACGGGTTTCCGCGCGCTTTTATCCCCGTTATCCTCGTCCATACGCTCCAGCGTTGGGATGCATACCGGCGGCGTCCCCGCCGCCTTACGCCGCCCGCCAACCTTTCGCCGCCAACCCCGCCGCTTCCACTGCAAACCACAAGCCGTATTCCTCCTCCCATTTTCCAATCCTGCGAAAGCAGAATTCATGTGTCTTTTTTGCGGAAATTGGCTTTTTGCCTTCGCCTGATTTTGCCTCACGGCAAAATGCAAAGACGCATGAATCCTGCTTTCGCAGGATTGGGAGTTTCTTATAATTTCTCGTCCCTACGCTCCAGCGTTGGGACGCATACTGGCGGCGTCTCGCCGCCTTTTGGCGCAAGCGGCGGAATTGGACGCAAATCGCAAGCCACTCAAACCATTTCCATAAAATCATGTCATTCCTGCCCCTCATGTCATTCCTGCGAAAGCAGGAATCCAGAACAGCGGCGCAAGCCGCTCCTTTGCCATTAGCGGCGCATATTTCCGCTTTGCGGAAAGAAATGGATTCCTGCCTTCGCAGGAATGACATGAGTTTAATTTGGCGTTTGCCGTTAGCCGCTATCCTATTTCTTCCCTTTCCGTCATTTCCGCGTAGGCAGGAAGCCAAAAAAGCGGAAACCGCCGTCCTTTGCCGGGGAAAAATTAAAATTCGTAGCGCAGGTTTAGGCGAAAATCGGTGGCGGCGTATTCGCCCCAATACACATTGGCTAACGGCGTTATTTTCCATCCTTGATAATTTAATTCCACGGCGTTGCGCCAGACGAGCGAGCGGGAATCCGTTGTTTGGGATGCGCCTTCCGCTACGCCGTATTCGCCCGCTAACCCGCTCCGGTAGGCGAATATGCCGTCTTCGTAGCGGATGTCCGCCGAGATTTGGTATTCCGTTTCGTCTTTTTCCGTTTCGGCGGCGTAGGCGATGCTCCAAAAATCTTTGGCGTATTTCATGCCGCTTGCGTAAATTAAATTGCCGCTGTCCGGCGCGCGTCCGGCGCCCCAAAACGCGGTTAATTCTTTATCCGCATATTCCAAACGCCCGCCCGCCGAATACGCGCTTTCGCCGCCGCCGCGCGAAAACGCATAACTCGGCGTAAATTGAAATACGCCCGCGCCGCCGATATAGTAATTATAAATCAACGCGCCGATAAACGCCGCGCCGCCAATCGCGGCGGCGTATTCGGCGTTTTTGTTTTCGTCCGCCGCGGCAACCGCTTCGCATGCCGATGCCGTCCCCGCGATTAATTGCATGCCCGGCGGACATGCGCACATATTGCCGCTCGGATTCGGATCTAATTGACCCGTGCAGGGAATGCATGCGTCCATGCCTTCCGCCGCGCTTGTCGCCCCCGAAACGGTATTGCCGGTGCATGTCCGGCAACTTTCGTCGGAAATGCGGACTTGGTTTAGCGCGCAAGTTTGGGGAACGCAGCCGTTATTATCCCCGTTTGCTTTCAACCCTCCGACGCAAGCCATGCAAGTATCGTGGTCGGGCGCGCCCGGATTGTTAATGCGGATTTCGCCCGCCACGCAATTGCTGGAGGCGCACATGTCATTTTCTTCGTCCCGCGTTTCGCCCGCCGCGCAATTTTTGGGGACGCAAGTATTCATGTTTCCCGTTCTCGCCGGACGCATGGTATTGTCATCGCAAACGCACATGTTGCGCGCCGTATTCGGATTTAACGCCCCCGTGCATTCCGCGCAACTCGTTCCCTCCGTTATTACCGCGCCGCCCGCGTTCGTTTGCGCGTTTGATACTTCGTTTGCGCCGCATGCCATGCATTCGTCATGGTTATCCGCGGCGGAATTGTCAACGCGTATTTCATCCGCATCGCAAAGCGCCGGAACGCATTTTTCGTTATTGGAATGCCGCATGTCCGCGGGACAATTTACGCACTCGTTGCCGTTTGCATTGGGTACTTGCACGCCCGTGCAAGGAATGCATGCGCCCGTCCCTTCCGCTCCGCCCACAACCGCGCCCGATACCGTTCCGTCCCCGCATGCCATGCATGCATTATCGGAATCGCGCACTTCGTTTAATGCGCACTCCCGGGGAACGCAAGTATCCATGCTTCCCGTTTCCGCCGGCTGCAAGTTAGAGTCCTTGCAAACGCACATGTTGCCCAACGCATCCGGTCCTAATTCCCCCGTGCAGAGAGTGCATGCCGTCCCTTCCACGATGATGACCGCGCCTCTGGCGTCCGTTTGCGCGTTTGATATTTCTCCTACGCCGCATTCCACGCACTCGTCATGGTTTGCCGCGGCGGAATCGTCAACGCGCATTTCATCCCCATCGCAAAGCGCCGGAACGCATTTTTCGTTATTGGAATGCCGCATGTCCGCGGGACAATTTACGCACTCGTTGCCGTCTGCATTTGGCGCTTGCACGCCCCTGCAACTCGTGCAAGCCGTTCCTTCCGCCCCGCCCGAAACCGCGCCCGATACCATGCCGTCCCCGCATGCCATGCATGAATCATCGGACGACATGCGGATTTCGTTTAATTCGCATTCCCGGGGAACGCAAGTATCCATGCTTCCCGCTGTTGACAGACGCAGGTCGGCGTCCGTACACATGCACATGTTGCCCGCCGGATTCCGGAATAATCCCTGCGCGCATGCCATGCAACTCGTCCCTTCCGTTATTACCGCGCCGCCCGCGTCCGTTTGCGCGTTTGATACTTCGCTTGCGCCGCATTCCACGCACTCGTCATGGTTATCCGCGGCGGAATTGTCAACGCGCATTTCGTCCGCTTCGCATGTCATGGGAACGCATTTTTCGTTATTGGAATGCCGCATGTCCGCGGGACAATTCATGCATGAAACGCCGTCCGGATTGGGGACTTGCACGCCCGTGCAGCGCATGCATGCCGTCCTTTCCGTCTCGCCCGCAACCATCCCCGATACCATCCCTTCGCCGCATATCATGCATGTATCATCGGGCGCGCGAACTTGGTTTAATTCGCACTCCCGGGGAACGCAAGTATCCATGCTTCCCGCTGTTGACAGACGCAAGTCGGCGTCCGGACACATGCACATGTTGCCCGCCGGTAATAATCCCTGCGCGCATGCCATGCAACTCGTCCCTTCCGTTATTACCGCGCCGCCCGCGTCCGTTTGCGCGTTTGATACTTCGCCCGCGCCGCATGCCATGCATTCGTCATGGTTGTCCGCGGTGGAATCGTCAACGCGCATTTCGCCCGCTTCGCAAATCGCCGGAACGCATTTTTCGTTATTGGAATGCCGCATGCCCGCGGGACAATCCATGCATGCGTTGCCGTTTGCATTGGGTACTTGCACGCCCGTGCAACGCATGCATTCGCCCGTCCCTTCCGCACCGTCCAAAACCGCGCCCGATACCATCCCGTCGTCGCATGTCATGCATGTATCATCGGAAACGCGCACTTGGTTTAATTCGCAAATTTCGGGAACGCACTGGTCCGGGTCTCCCGCCGCTTTTTTCATGCCTTCCGGACATTCGCAGATGTTGCTTCTCTGGCTTTGCAAGCTTTGCCCCATCGGACAAACGCATCCGGTATTATCTCCATTCTGGCGTAAATTGCCCGTGCAAATCGTGCAACTATCGTGGTCGGGAGCGCCGGGTATGTTAATACGGATTTCGCTTTCGCCGCAAATTTCGGGAACGCATCTGTTCGGGTCTCCGTCCGCCTTTCTCGTGTTGTCCGGACATGAGCAGCTGTCGCTTCCCGGGCTGTCCCGGCTTTGTCCGGACGGACATTCGCACATATTACCGTTCGCATCCGGCGTTAAATCGTTCGGGCAAGACATGCACTGCGTCCCTTCCATTCCCGAATCCGCATTTGACCTCATTCCCGCATCGCATGCCATGCAAGTATCGTGGTCCGCCTCGCCGGAATTATCAACGCGAATTTGATTCAAGCGGCAAGTTTCGGGGACGCATCTGTCCGGGTCGCCGTCCGCTTTTTTCATGTTGTCCGGACATGCGCACATATCGCTTTCCGCGTTTTCACGGCTTTGTCCGAACGGACAAACGCACACATTATTTTGCGTATTCGGGTCCAAATCGCCCGTGCAAGTCAGGCAAGTATCGTGGTCGGCTTCGCCGGGCATGTCAACGCGGACTTGGTTTGCGGTGCAAATTTCGGGAACGCATCTGCTTGAGTCGCCGTCCGCCTCGCGCGTATCCATAGGGCATGTGCAGCTGTCGTTGTCGGCGGTGCTTCCCCCGTCATTCGCCCGCACCTTGCCGCCCGCCGCCGGACATGCGCACATATTGCCGTTCTCATCCGGCACTAAATCGCCCATGCAAGGAATGCACTGCGTCCCTTCCGCTCCCGCATCCGCATTTGACCTCATCCTCGCCGCACTGTCGCATGCCATGCAAGTATCATGCTCGGCTGTGCCGGGATTATTTACGCGGATTTCGCCCAAGCCGCAAGTTTCGGGGACGCATTGCTCCGTTTGCCCCGACCGCAATCTCATATCCTGCGCGCATTCGCAACCGTTTCTATCCCCGTTTGTCACCAAATTGCCGGCGCAATTTTTGCATTCATCGTCCGCCGGGTCCCGGTAGGGTTCGCTTCCCCCGCAGTTTGTGTTAACGCAGTTGTTTCTGTCCAATATGGACGGGCGTTGCGCCACGCCGTTGGAAGGCATGCAAACGCAAAGATTACTACCGTCTTTGCCCCTGTCGCCCACGCAAGGCGCATTCGGGTTTTCGCATCTTCTATTAGTCCCGTCCGCAATTTCCCCTGTCGGGCAAGTTTCGCATGCAACCGCCCCGACTATTTCATTAGCGCCGCGGCATGATTGGTCCGCCGTATTTACTGTAGAATCCGAGCCCATATTCCCGCTTTCCAAGCTGGTGGAGCAGTTTAAAGTTACTCCCCGGTCTATGCCCGCCTTTGCGCATGCCGCCCTAAATGCCGCTTGCGCCTCGGCCCGGGTCCTCCCCAAACCGTAAATGACGGGTCCTCTCCCCCGAAAAGCGTAAGTCAGATGCTCGTCCACAAAAATTACGATACGGGAGCAATTGCCGCAGGTTGCCCGCCATCCGGTGTCGGCTTCCGCATCCGCCCTGTTATCGAATAAGTGCCGCACAGTATTACCTTTGCCCCCATCCGCGCCGTTCGCGGCGTGGAGGACGCCCCAGCCGAAAGCGTCTTGCGCGGCAAAAACGCTCCCCAAAAGGCAAAAAAACAACGATATAACCCGCTTTTTCGCGGTTTCGTTTCCCCTGCCTACCTCTCCTGAAAAATAGGGCATGCCGGCATTATAATATAAATTATCCGGATTCGGCGGCGGCATCAAAATATAATTATTCCCGTCCATTCCGCCGACAATTTACTCTTTTACTCTCGTCCCTACGCTCCGGCGTTGGGATGCATATTGGCGGCGTTCCCGCCGCCTTTTGGCGGTTGCGACGGAATTGCCGCAAACCGCAAACCGCAAAAACCATTTCCATAAAACCATGTCATTCCCGCGAAAGCAGGAATGACGGCGGAAAGGCAGATTTAAGCGGCTAACGGCAAACAGCGAAAAACCGCAACCACCAAACGCCAACGCCAAACCAAACTCTCATGTCATTCCTGCGAAAGCAGGAATCCCGTGTCGTTAATTTTTGCCGTGAGGCAAAACCGGGCGAAGGCGAAAACCCAATCGCCGCAAACGACACGGGATTCCTGCCTTCGCAGGAATGACGGAAATATTTTTTACCGAAACTCATGCCGCCATTCCGCCGGCAATTTCTATCCTTGTCCGAAAATCTATCCCTGCCCGAAACCGCTTTTGTTTTTTTGCAAATAGGCGGTTTCGGCGGCGGTGGATTGCCGCCCCAAAACGGCGTTGCGGTGCGGAAAACGCCCGAATTGGCGGATAATATCGCGGTGCACAACGGCGTAGCCGCGGGCGTTTTCCGCCCGCTCGGACGGAAAATTACGCGCCAGCAAATCAAACCGGGAAACGGATTCGTCCTGTATTTCCGCGCCTTCGCCGTGTTGCAGCGGCATGTAAAAAAACATGCCATGCGCCGCCGCCAAACGCAAATCCGCCTTTGTCTTCATTCCCGCAAAACAGGCGGCGAGCGCTTTTTCATCGCCGCAAAACGCCTCCGCCGTCCCCCGAAAAACGGCGCGCGTCATCTGGTCAAGCAAAATAATATAAGCGAGAATATCCCGCGCCCCGCCGTCCAGCCAATGCGCCAATTTGCCGGACAACGCGCGGCGAATCGCGCCGTCTTCGCCGCCAAAACGCGCCCGCATTTCATCGTCGTCTTCGGCGGAAAAACCAAACCATAAGCGGTTGCGGTCGGCAAGCGGCCAGCCGTCCTCGGACAACGCGCCAAACCAATACGCCAAAACCGCGCGCGCTTCTTCGTTTTGCGCCTCCTCTTTTATTGCGTTGCAATTTTCCATAACGCGATTATACCCCGCATGCGGCGGCTAAATCGCGCCGCGCGCCGGTATCCGGATGCGTGGAAAGCGCCTCCAATACCGCGCGCCAAATTTTACCGCCCGCATCGGAATCGTTTTCTTGCCCGCCGTTTTCGGATAACGCCCCGCCGCTTTCGCTTTTTTCGTTTGCGGAATTTTCATTTGTAATTTCTTCATTTGTAATTTCTCCGCTTGCAGTTTTTTCACTTGCAGTTTTTTCGTTTGCGGATTCTTTTTGTTTGGATTCTTGCTTTTTGGATTTTTCATTTTCAGATTCCGCGTTTTGGGTTTTTTCGTCCGCGGCAATTTCATTTTTCGCTTTTTCCGCCGCCGCTTCTTCCACCGCAATTTGGGCATGGGCGTCATTCATTTTTTGCAAAGAATCGCCGAGGAGCGCGCCGGACATGCGATGCCGTTGCAAATAACGGTAGGCAAAACAATCCGCTTCGCGCTCGTGGTCGCGCGAATATTTTAAGTTTAATA
>JBPCWY010000196.1:0-2693 GCA_051009035.1 Gammaproteobacteria bacterium | reverse complement strand
TCCGCCCGCGCCGCCGTCTCCGCCAAATCCGGCGTTTTGGAATTGCATACCGTCACCGTCGCCCCGGCGTTAATCAACATCAACGCCATCGGTTTGCCGACAATATTACTGCGTCCCAAAACGACCGCCCGTTTTCCGGCGAGCGAAATTCCCTCGCGGTGGAGCAAATGCATGCAACCGTGCGGCGTGCAGGGCCAAAGCGAGGGCAATCCGGCGGTGAGTTTGCCGAGATTTTGCGGATGAAACCCGTCAACATCTTTTTCGGGCGCAACCGCCAGCAGCGCTTTTTTGGAATCAATATGCGCGGGCAACGGCAGCTGCACCAAAATTCCATGCACGGCGGAATCGGCATTAAGCGCGGCGATTTTATCCAGCAATTCGTCTTCGCCGACATCCGCGGGCAAAATATGCTCCTGCGAGCGGAGTTTAACCCGCTCGCAAGCGCGCACCTTATTGCGCACATAAACCTGCGATGCGGGATTTTCCCCGGCAAGAATCACCGCCAACCCCGGCGGCGCTTTTTTTTGCGCGGCGATACGCGCGGCGCAATCGTCCAAAACAGCGTCCGCGGCGGCGCGCCCGTCAATAATTTTTGCACTCATTAAAAAACTCCTCTCAAAAAATAGAATCCATATTGTAGCACCACCCCGCCGATTTTTGGCGGTTGCAGTTTGCCGCAAAAACTAATTCCATAAGACCATGTCATTCCCACCCTATTCGTCATTCCCGCCCCGTCCGCCAATCCTGCTTTCGCAGGATTGAAAATTGGCGCAGGACTGGAAATCGGAATCCGTTAATAACTTTTTTGCATCCGCGGCGGCGCGCTCGTCAATAATTTTTGCGCCCATAAAAAAATCTTTTCAAAAATGGAATGTGTATTGTAGCCCGCCCGCGCGTGCGGTAAAATCGGCATGTGGATTTTGTATTGCAAAACTGCCGGATTGTCGGCGAAGGCGCGGTGCGCGAAGGCGATGTGCGGGTGCGCGGCGGGCGCATCGCCGAAATTGGCGGTGCTCTCTCCGCCCGCAACGGCGAAACGGCGAAAGACGCGGGCGGCATGCTGCTTTTTCCGGGATTGATTGACGACCAAGTGCATTTTCGCCAGCCCGGACTCACGCACAAAGCGGACATCGCCAGCGAAAGCCGCGCCGCCGCCGCCGGCGGTATTACTTCGTTTATGGAAATGCCGAATGTTATCCCGCCGACTTTGGATATGGAAAAAATCGCCGAAAAACGCGCCATCGCCGCCGCCGATTCACGCGTCAATTACGCTTTTTATTTGGGCGCATCCCGCGGCAATATCGCCGACATCGCCGCCGCCGACCCGCGCGAAATCGCCGGAGTAAAAATTTTTATGGGCTCGTCTACCGGCGACATGCTTGTGGATGACGAAAAAACGCTCGCCGCGATTTTTCGCGCCGCGCCGACATTAATTGCAACGCATTGCGAATCCTCCCCCCGCATCCGCGAAAATTTAGCGCGCGCAAAAAAACAATACGGCGAAAACATTCCCCCCGAAGCCCACCCGCAAATCCGCGATGCCGAAGCGTGTTATGAATCTTCCTCCCGCGCAGTCGCCCTCGCGCGCGAAACCGGCGCGCGCCTGCATATTTTGCATATTTCCACGGCGCGCGAATTGTCTTTATTTTCCACGGGCGAAATTGCGGCGAAACAAATTACTTGCGAAGCGTGCGCGAATCATTTATTGTTTGATGATTCCGCCTACGCCGCGCTCGGCATGCGGTTAAAAATAAATCCGGCGGTCAAAACCGCCGCCGACAAAAACGCATTGCGCCGCGCCGCCGCGGAAGGACGGATTGACATTTTCGCCACCGACCACGCGCCGCATTTACCGGAAGAAAAAGATTTGCCCTACGCCGCCGCCGCCGCCGGAATGCCGGTTGCGGAATACGCGTTGCCCGCATTTTTGGAACTCGCAGCGGACGGAGATTTAACTTATCCGCAAATCGCCGCGCGCTCCGCCCACGCCCCGGCGGATTTATTCGCGGTTAAAGAACGCGGCTACATCCGCGAAGGATACTGGGCGGATTTAGTATTAGTTGCGGAAAAATCCACACCCGCGCGCAAAACAATTTTAAGCAAATGCGGCTGGACTCCGTTTGCGGAAAAAACTTTCCACCACGCCGTTGATTCCGTTTTTGTCAACGGCGAAACAGTATGGGAAAACGGCGCGGTAAACGATTCCGTGCGCGGCAAACCTTTGGAATTTGCCCGCCCGCCAAAAAATTAAACACGCCGAAAAATAACGGCATTTTTCGCCGTTATTAAAAACAAAAACGAAACAGCCCCGTCATTCCCGCGTAGGCAGGAATCCGGCTCTTTCCGCAAAGCGGAAACTTTTGCCGCCGCCGAAAATGGAGCGGCTTCGCCGCTACTCTGGATTCCTGCTTTCGCAAGAATGACAAATGAGAGGAAGAGTTTTCGCCGGAATGGAAATAAAAACCGCCGCTGTTAAAAACAATTTTTCCTTTTTCGCAAAAATTAAAAAACTTCGCCGCATTTTTTCCAAACAAAAAATTAACCGCGGCAAAAAAACCGTTTAAGCTTTTTCGTCTTTCGGCAATGGAAAAAGGAGCGTGGCGCAAGCGCCGCCGTTGCGGTTTTCTAAATACGCTTCGCCGCCGTGTTCTTCCATGATTTTGCGGACGATGGCAAGGCCCAAACCCGTTCCT
>JBPCWY010000195.1:0-4670 GCA_051009035.1 Gammaproteobacteria bacterium | reverse complement strand
GCCTCCAAAACGGGCGGTCTGCCGAAATATACCACAAAATCCGATATTCCCAATCCCCGCGCTGAAATAAATTTCGGCGCGGGAAGGAGATTTGCGCGCAAAAAACCCCGCGCCTGCGGGGCGGGCGCGGGGCTTTGGGCGGGGCGGGTTATTGTTTGGGGTTGACGAAGCGGAGGCAGGTTTCGGTGTTGTCGCCCATCGCCGCTTTGTTTAAGCCGCCGGCAACGCCGCAAGTTATGCGGACCGGCGCGGTAACCGTTTGTTTGAAGAAGTGAACTAATATGCTGACCTCTTCCCGAAAAAGCGCGTCTTCGGCGGCATGCGCCGCGCCGCCCGACAAGGGCGCGGCGAGGAAGACGGCGGATAAAATGAGTTTTTTCATGGCTTTGCTCCGTTGTGTTGCTGGTTTGTTCAGTCGGGCTGTCCCCCCCAAAACGCCGCCCAAAACGGGCGTTGCGCTATTATACCGCAAAATCCCGTTTTTCCCAAACCCCGCAAAAAAAGCCCGCGCTTTGCGGCGCGGGCTTTTGGGGGATGGAGGAAAATAATTCCTTACATATCCATGCCGCCGCCGGGCATTGAGGGCGGGGGCATGTCTTTTTTCGGCAATTCCACCACCGAGCAGTCGGTCGTCAACAACAAACCGGCGATGGACGCGGCGTTTTGCAGCGCCGAGCGCGTTACTTTCGTCGGGTCAATAATGCCGAGACGGAGCAAATCGCCGTATTTGCCGTTTGCCGCGTTGTAGCCGTGGTTGCCGCTGCCGCCGCGCACTTCGTTGACAATCACTTCGGGCGATTCGCCGGTGTTGGCGACGATGTTGGCGAGCGGGGATTCCATCGCGCGGACGACGATGCGGACGCCGGCTTCCTGGTCGTCGTTGTCGCCTTTGGTTTTGGCGATGGCGCCCTGGCAGCGAATCAGCGCGATGCCGCCGCCCGGCACGATGCCTTCTTCCACCGCGGCGCGGGTGGCGTGGAGGGCGTCTTCTACGCGCGCTTTCTTTTCTTTCATTTCCACTTCCGTAGCGGCGCCGACTTTGATGACGGCGACGCCGCCCGAAAGTTTGGCGACCCGCTCTTGAAGTTTCTCGCGGTCGTAATCGCTGGTCGTGTCTTCAACCTGTTTGCGGATGGATTCCACGCGGGCGGCGATTTCTTTTTTCGCGCCTTTGCCGTCAATAATCGTCGTTTCCTCCTTGCCGATTTCCACGCGCTTGGCCTGGCCCAAATCGTCCAGCGTTGTTTTTTCCAGGGTCAGCCCGACTTCTTCGGAAATCACGCGCCCTTTGGTCAGGACGGCGACGTCTTCCAGCATCGCTTTGCGGCGGTCGCCGAAACCCGGCGCTTTGACCGCGCAAACCTTAATCGTCCCGCGCATGTTGTTGACGACGAGAGTCGCAAGCGCTTCGCCTTCCACTTCTTCGGCGATGACCAAAAGCGGACGTCCGGCTTTGGCGGCTTGCTCCAAAATCGGCAGGATGTCGCGAATCGCGGACACTTTTTTGTCGTGGACGAGAATCAGCGGGTTGTCCAAAACCGCCATTTGGCGCTCCGGCGAGTTGATAAAATAGGGCGAAGTATAGCCGCGGTCAAACTGCATGCCTTCCACGACGGACAATTCGTTTTCCAGCGCCGAACCGTCTTCTACGGTGATGACGCCTTCTTTGCCGACTTTGTCCATCGCCTCGGCGATAATCTCGCCGACTTTGGAATCGGAGTTGGCGGAGATGGAAGCGACCTGCGCAATTTCGGTGCGGGTGCGGCAATCTTTGGAAATCTTTTTCAAGTTTTCCGTCGCCGCCAAAACCGCCCGGTCAATACCGCGCTTTAAATCCATCGGGTTCATGCCCGCCGCGACATATTTCATGCCTTCGCGAATCATGGACTGCGCCAGCACGGTGGCGGTGGTGGTGCCGTCGCCGGCGACATCGGAAGTTTTGGACGCGACTTCCTTAATCATTTGCGCGCCCATGTTTTCCAGCTTGTCGTCCAGCTCTATCTCCTTGGCGACGGAAACGCCGTCTTTGGTGATGGTGGGCGCGCCGAAAGAGCGTTCAATAACGACATTGCGCCCTTTGGGGCCAAGCGTTACGCGCACCGCATCGGACAAGGCGTTAACGCCCCGGACGATTCCGCGGCGCGCCTCTTCGGAAAATTTGAGTTCTTTTGCAGACATGTTGTGGTTTCTCCAGTTGAAAAAAAGTTAAGTGAAAGGCGCGCCGCTTAGTGCGACACTACGCCCATCACATCGTCTTCCCGCATGACCAGCAGTTCTTCGCCGTCTACTTTGACGGAGGTGCCGGCGTATTTGCCGAACAGAATGCGGTCCCCGACTTTGACATCCGGCGTTTGCCGGGTGCCGTCGTCCTTAATTTTGCCCTTGCCCACGGCTAATACTTCGCCTTGGTCGGGTTTTTCGGCGGCATTGTCCGGAATCACGATGCCGCCCGCAGTTTTGCGGTCTTCTTCCACCCGGCGGACCAGCAAGCGGTCGTGCAGGGGGCGAATTTTGATTTTCTTCATTGATTTTCTCCTGTGAATAGATTGTGCGCCGCGCCGGCGTTTAAAAACGCCAAAAACATCCGCAAGGGGTATTATAGAATATCGCAAGGCATTTTTCAAGGGGTAAGCGTCTTTTTTGCGTCTTTTTTGCAAAAAAGTTTTGGCGGCGAAAAAAAAACGGGCGGCGGCGCAGAGGTAAAAATCCGTTTTAGGGCGTTTTATCCGCATATTCGCCCGTCCGAATCCGCCCCCCGCCCGCAACCATTCTGAAACCGCATATCCGAAACTGCCCGCCCGAAACGCCCGCCCCGCCCGCTTTTGCGGCAAAAGGCGGGCGGGGAATTTGAGATTCCCCTTTGCGAAAATGGCGAAATGCGGGATTGGCGGGGATTGACGAAACGGGCGAAAATGACGGGGCGGGCGGAAAATTGTAAAATGGCGGTATGCGGGAAAAAATTGTTATCGCCAGCGGCAACGCGGGAAAAGTGCGCGAAATCCGCGCCGCGCTTGCGCCTTTGGGCGCGGAATTGCCGTCTTTGGCGGATTTGGGGGCGGCGCAAACCGCCGAGCCGCATCCGACTTTTTTTGAGAATGCGCTGGCAAAAGCGCGGGCGGCGTCTTTTGCCGCAAAATCCGCCGCCGTTGCGGACGATTCCGGGCTTGTCGTCCCGGCATTGGACGGCGCGCCCGGCGTCCATTCCGCCCGTTTTTCCGGGGAAAATGCGGACGATTCCGCCAACAACGAAAAATTGCTGGCGCTCCTCGCCGAATCTTCGGCGCGGGGGGCGTTTTATTATGCGGCAATCGTTTTTGTCGCCGCACCGGAAGACCCCGCGCCGGTTTTTGCGGAAGGTTTTTGGCGCGGCGAAATATTGCGCGCACCGCGCGGGGCGGGCGGTTTTGGCTACGACCCGCTTTTTTTTGACCCCGCCGCGGGAAAAACCGGCGCGCAAATGAGCGTCGCCGAAAAAAACGAAGTCAGCCACCGCGGGCAATCCCTGCGCGAATTAACCCGGCTTTTAGCGTTGCGCGACATTGCGCCGCGCCCCTAAAAAAACGATGCCCGACTTTGCCGCCCGCATCCCGCTTTCGGAAATTTCTTCTTTTTCCCAAACTGCAACGCCCGCCGCAACCGCGAAATTTTCCGCCGCCGCCGAATCCGCCGCCGTTTTGCCGGGGGCGGTCGCCGTTGCGCCGCCGCTTTCGCTTTATGTCCATTTGCCGTGGTGCGCCAAAAAATGCCCGTATTGCGATTTCAATTCGCATCAAGCGCCGAAAATTATCCCCGAAAAAGAATATATCCGCGCGCTGTTGGCGGACGCCGAAAGTTTGCCGCCGCTGCTTTGGGGGCGGCGGGTGCGCTCCGTTTTTATCGGCGGCGGCACGCCGAGCATGTTTTCGCCGGCGGCGGCGGACGCGCTGTTGTGCGGTTTGCGCGCGCTTTCGCTGCTGCCCGCGGACGCCGAAATTACGCTGGAAGCGAATCCCGATTCCGCCGATGCGGTAAAATTTGCCGAGTTTGCCGCCGCCGGAATCAACCGCCTTTCGCTCGGCGCGCAAAGTTTTGACGACAACGCGTTAACATCGCTGGGCAGAATCCACGACGGCAAAGCCGCGCGGCAAGGCGCGGAAGCCGCCGCCGCCGCATTTGACAATTTCAATATTGATTTAATGCACGCCCTGCCCGCCCAAACCGCCGCCGCCGCCGCGCGGGATGTCCAAACCGCGTTGTCGTTTAATCCCCCGCATTTGTCGTTATACCAACTCACGCTGGAACCGGGGACGCCGTTTTTTCGCCGTCCGCCGCCGTCCCTGCCCGTTGCGGACGACGGGGCGGATATTGGAGACGCGGTTTTTTCCGCCGCCGAAGCCGCCGGATTCCGCCGCTATGAAATTTCCGCTTTTGCCCGTCCGGGGCGGGAATGCATGCATAATTTAAATTATTGGCTGTTCGGCGACTACGCCGGAATCGGCGCGGGCGCGCACGGCAAAATTACTTTCGCGGGAAAAATCCGCCGCACGGAACGAATCAAACATCCGGGCGAATACATGCGCCGCCTCGCCGCCGGAGAATCCGCCGCCGCGGAAAAACCCGTAACGCGGCGCGATGCGGCGTTTGAATTTATGCTAAACGCCCTGCGCCTACCCGGCGGTTTCGCGCCGTCC
>JBPCWY010000194.1:0-7928 GCA_051009035.1 Gammaproteobacteria bacterium | reverse complement strand
GCGGCATGAAAACCGGATTTGCGGCGGGGCGGATTTGCCGCATTGGCGCGCGGAAAGGCGTTTTGCGCGGTCCAAAAACGGCGTGGGCGGCATTTCGCGCGGGCGCAAAAATCGGGCGGGGCGGGGGTTTTCCCCAAAAATTTTTCGCCCGCAGATTCCGCGTATTGATTAATTTGCCGAATATTGGTAAAATTAAGTTTTATTTTTCCGAAATTATTTTTCCGAAACCCATGCCAAATTCCTCCCCTGCTGTCGCCGTGCCGGTTGAAGAACCCGCCGCCGGAATTGTTTTCACCGAAAACGCCGCGCGCAAAGTGCGGGCGTTGATTTTGGAAGAAAACAATCCGGGGCTGATGCTGCGCGTCTTTATTTCGGGCGGGGGGTGTTCCGGATTCCAATACGGCTTTACTTTTGACGAAGAGCGCGCCGAAGACGATTTTGCGCTGGAAAAAACCGGCGTCACCGTGCTGGTCGATCCGATGAGCTACCAATACCTCTCCGGCGCGGAAATAGATTACAAAGAAGGGCTGGAAGGTTCGCAGTTTGTCATTCGCAACCCGAATGTAACTTCCACCTGCGGCTGCGGCTCTTCGTTTTCGGCATAATTATTTCCCCCAGGAGAAACCGCCATGAAACCCAACCGCCCCTCCCGCTTTTCCCGCCGCTCTTTTTTGGGCGCGCTTGGCGCTTCCGCCGCCGCCGCAGGATTCCGCCTGCCGGCGCATGCCGCCGAAGACAAAACGCTCAATTTTTATAATTGGGATACTTATATCGGCGAAACCACGCTCGCCGATTTTAAGGGCGCTTCCGGCATTGATGTCAAGCTGGATTTGTTCGGCGACAATACCGAGTTGTTCGCCAAAATGCGCGAAGGCAACCCCGGCTACGATGTGATTGTGCCGTCCAACGATTATGTGCAAAGAATGTCGGAAGCCGGTTTGTTGCAGCCGCTCAACCACGGCAAGATTCCCAATTTTCGCAAAAATGTGGAAAAACAATTCCAAGACGCCGGTTTTGACCCGGGGCGCAAATATTCCATGCCCTACATGTGGGGGACGATGGGAATCGGCTACCGCAAATCCAAAGTCAAACAGCCGCCCGTGTCGTGGTCGGCGGTGTGGGGCAAACAGTCCGAACAATACGCCGGGCGCATCGGCTGGATTAGCGAGCCGGCGTCCATGATTGGCATGGTGCTGCGCTATCTCGGCTATTCGTTCAACTCCGAAAGCCCCGAAGAAATCCGCAAAGCGGCGGACCAGCTCATCACATTCAAGAAAAATGTGAAGGGAATTTTTGAAGACAACGGGCAGGATTTGCTCGCTTCCGGCGAAGTGGATTTGGCGGTGGAGTGGAACGGCGACATCGCGCAGCTGGCGGCGGAGGACGACGACATCGGCTATGTCATTCCGTTTGAAGGCGGCTATTACTGGCAGGATTGCCTGTGCATCCCCAAAGGCGCGCCGCATCCGCAAAACGCGCATGCGTTCATGAACTTTTTGCTGGACGCCAAAATCGGGCGCGACTTGGCGGACTACATCCAATACGCGACCCCGAACCGCGCGGCGCGCAAACTGCTGGACGATTCCTACAACAAAAACCCGGCAATTTTCCCGCCCCAGCACATCCAGGAAAAACTGGAACCAAATTTATACCTGGGCGA
This sequence comes from Gammaproteobacteria bacterium, assembly GCA_051009035.1. Lineage (GTDB taxonomy): Bacteria > Pseudomonadota > Gammaproteobacteria > Tethybacterales > Persebacteraceae > Persebacter. Next base: position 6,268 of record JBPCWY010000194.1, on the reverse strand, counting down.
AACGCGCGCGCAACTGGTGGAAGAAGAATGGACGAGGGTGCTGTCGGCGTAAATACCAAAGCCGTTTAACAAAAGGCGCGGATGTCCGCGCTTTTTGTTTTAATGCCATGGGACAAATTGACGCCGTCGTTAAATATGCGAAAGAAATAGAAGGGCTGCTTGAGCGGCGCTTCGGCGCGGAAGGGCGCGGATTGCACGAAATCTTGTTCTTTACGGGATTAAGAAAATTTGCGCTGCTTGTTTTAGGCGTAATTATTATTGGCGTAATCTGGCAAGTTGCTATTAAATTTACTTAAATTTTTTGCGCCGAAATAAAATCCGGCGCAAGAAAAAATATTTCCCAATCCTGCGAAAGCAGGATTCATGTGTCTTTGTATTTTGCCGCAAGGCAAAATCCGGCGGAGTCGGCGGCTGCCGCCCGGGTTAAAAAGACGCATGAATCCTGCTTTCGCAGGATTGGCAAGCGGGAGGCAAGCGGCGGCATTTCGGTTTTTCACTTCCCATAAAAAAAACGCCCCGCCATTCCCGCGATTAATTCCAAAGCCGCCGTAATGCGGTAAAATGCCCTTGCCGCCGCAAATCGGCGGGGAAGAGGAGCGCGATGCAAACCGAACACTGGAAGACGAATCCGGGCGTTTTTGCGGCGTTGGGGTTGCCCGGCGCGCTGTGGCTGCTGGCGTTTTTTGTCGTTCCGCTGGGGTTTATTTTCGGGCTTTCGTTTTCCGACAAAAGCGGCATCATCGGACACGACCTCACTTGGACGGGGGCGAATTATTGGCGCGCCGCCGAGCCGATTTACCTCGGCATTTTCGCCAAATCGCTGGTAGTCGCCGCCGCCGCAACCGCCGCCTGTTTGCTCGTCGGTTATCCGGTGGCGCTCGCCGTTGCGTTTGCGCCGCAGCGAATCAAAACGCCGCTGCTGCTGGCGATTACCCTGCCGTTTTGGATTAACATTATTGTCCGCACTTACGCGTTGATTGCGGTTTTTCGGACGCGCGGATTTCTCAATTTTACTTTGGAATGGTTTTGGGATGCGGGCGACAGCGTTTTGCGGTTTTTCGGCGCGTCCGGTTTGGGCGAATACGCGCCGCTGGAATTGCTTTACACCAACGCCGCCGTGGCGCTCGGCATCGGTTATGTATTTTTGCCGTTTATGATTTTGCCGTTATACGCGGCGATGGAGCGTTTTGACAAATCATATTTGGAAGCGTCCATGGATTTGGGCGCGGGACATTGGCGCACTTTTTGGAAAGTATTGCTGCCGTTGACGATGCCCGGAGTCGTCTCCGGCGTGATGATTGTTTTTGTGCCGGCGTTGGGCGCGTTTTTTATCGCCGACATGCTGGGCGGGGCGGACAGCCAGCTTATCGGCAATGTCATAGAGCGGCAATTTTTGGGCGCAAACAACTGGCCGTTCGGCGCGGCGCTTTCTTTTTTGCTGATGTATCTTACTTTCGGCGCGATATTATTGCGGCAGGCGTTTGCCGCAAAACCGGCGGCGGGCGAAAATGAATAAGCGTCCGGCATTGCTGGACTACGCCGGACGCTGGTGGATGCGCGCGTTTTTGGCGGCGTTTTTTCTCGTCCTCTACGCGCCGATTATCGCCCTGGTCGCGTTTAGTTTTAACGATTCGCGGCGCAACATCGTCTGGCGCGGTTTTACTTTTAAATACTACGCCAAAGCGTGGGAGAACGAATCATTAATAGAAGCGTTCGCCAATTCGCTTTCCATCGCGGTGGTTAATATGTTCGCCAGCGTTATTTTGGGGGCGGCGGCGGCGGTCGTATTATGGCGTTTTCGTTTTCCGTTCCGCGGTGCGGCGGGCGGATTGTTGGCGTTGCCGATTGTGATTCCGGAAATATGCATGGGCGTCGCCATGCTCGTATTTTTTAACCAGTGGTGGCCGCGCGGTTTGCCCTGGCCGTTGAGTTTGGGAAACATCATGCTCGCCCACATCACATTCACATTTCCGTTTGTCGCGGTGATTATCCGCGGACGCCTCGCTTCGGTCAACCGCGATTTGGAAAAAGCGGCGATGGATTTGGGCGCGAGCGAATGGCGCGCGATGCGCGATATTTTACTGCCGCAAATCCGCCCGTCCATCATCGCCGGCGCGCTCATCGCGTTCACTTTATCGCTGGACGATTTTGTCATTACTTATTTCACCGCCGGCCCGAACAGCATTACCTTGCCGGTCAAAATTAATTCCATGGTTCGTTTTTCGGTAACGCCGGAAGTCAATGCGGCGTCCGCCGTGCTGATTCTGATTACCATCGCCGCCGCCGCGCTGGCGATGCGCTTCCAAAATATTAAGAAAGGATAAACGATGCCCCCCCTCATCCAAATCAAAAATGCGGCAAAAAAATTCGGCGCGGCGGCGGCGGTCGACGATGTATCGCTGGATATTTACGACAAAGAATTTTTGGCGCTGCTTGGCCCGTCCGGCTGCGGCAAAACGACATTGCTGCGCATGCTGGGCGGTTTTGAAAACCCGACCGCGGGCGAAATTATTATGGAAGGGCGCGACATGACCGCGCTGCCGCCGAACAAAAGACCGCTCAACATGGTATTCCAATCCTACGCGGTTTTTCCGCACATGAATGTCCGCGACAATATCGCTTACGGATTAAAAATGGACGGCGCGCCGCCGGACGAAATTAAACGGCGGACGGAAGAAGCGCTCGCGCTCGTGCGTTTGGAACCGTTTGCCGAAAGGTTTTCGCGCCAGCTTTCCGGCGGACAACGCCAGCGCGTTGCGCTCGCCCGCGCGCTTGTCAAACGCCCGCGCGTATTGTTGCTGGACGAGCCGTTGTCGGCGTTGGACGCAAAATTGCGCGAAGCGATGCAGGGCGAATTGGTAAAATTGCAGCACGCCGTGGGAATAACTTTTGTCGTCGTAACGCACGACCAGGACGAAGCGTTGTCCATGGCGGAAAGAATCGCGGTAATGGAGAACGGCAAAATAAAACAAACGGACGCGCCGCGCAATTTATACGAATCGCCGAAGACGCGTTTTGTCGCCGATTTTATCGGGCGCATGAATATTTTACCGGCGCATCCGTTGCAGGGCGGCGCATACCGCGCGGAAGGTTTGGGCGAAGTGCGCGCCTGCGAAGACAACCCGCAAACAAAATATGTCGCCGTCCGCCCGGCATATATCGCCGTCCGCCCCGAAAACGCCGCGCCGCAAACACCGGCGGAAAACAATTTTCGCGCGGCGGTAGACGGCGTTTCATACTACGGCGGCGAAACAATATTGTCGCTCAAAACCGAAAACGGCGCGCCATTAACGGCGGTAATGCAAAACGAAAACCGCAACGCCGCCGTCCCCCAAACCGGCGAAAAAGTATCCGTCTCCTGGTCCGCCAAAGACATGATAACGCTGGCGGAATAACGGGCGGGGCGTTGACTCCGGCGGAAAGTGTGGTAATATTAAAAACCGAAAAATGAAAGCCATTTTAATCAATATTAAAAAAAGCTTTAGAGAGGGCATGTCCCGCGAGGAGCTGTATAAAGGGGCGCGCGGTGCTTGGAGGATTTCCGAGCATCGCCGTCAAGGGGTGAAGTATGCCCTAATTTATGCCAAGGGCAGTATTCGCGAGGTTTATCGTATTGATGAATGGTCTTTCGTCTCCGAAGATAGATGGGAATTCTCCGGAAAAGAGGCGTCAGATATTAGAAGCAAATATATCGGTCGTTCATACAACTGGCCGCAGGGCGCGGCTAATCCGATTAAATCTATTGATGATTTAAGGACATTTATGGCAGAATCCCAATCTTCCGAAAGCGAGGAAATAATGACGGATAAAACAACGAAACAAAATATACAATTGCTTCGGCAATTTAATCAAATTGTTTTATACGGACCTCCGGGGACGGGTAAAACTTATACCGCCAAAGAAATAGTGGCGGGGTTGCTTGACGCGCCTTTTTCGGAATTGCAAAAAGACGGACTCTGCGATATTGTGCAGTTTCATCCGTCTTATAATTACGAAGATTTTGTGCGCGGCGTGAAAGTTTATACGCAAGACGGCAATGTTTCCTATAAAACGGAAAACCGCACTTTTGGCGAGATGTGCGAGCGCGCCCAAAAGGATTTTAAAAACAATTACGCGTTAATCATTGACGAGATTAATCGCGCGAATGTATCGGCGGTTTTGGGCGAGTTAATATACGCTTTGGAATACCGCGGCGAAGCGGTGAAAACGCCGTATTTGGGCGATATTACTATTCCCAAAAATCTGTTTATCATCGGCACGATGAATACAGCCGACCGCACTATCGGGCAAATTGATTACGCCGTCCGGCGGCGGTTTGCCTTTGTAGAATGTCCGCCGAATGAAGGCATAGTTAAAAATGCAACGGCGCAAGATTTTTTCCGCCGCGTGAACGCTATTTTTGGTGAAGAGCATATCTCGGCGGATTTTGACGCCGCTGATGTGCGCATCGGTCATAGTTATTTTATGGCGGAGGGCGCAAATCTTGCCAACAAAATAATTTACCAAGTTATTCCCATTTTGCGGGAATATGTCAAGGACGGCGTTTTGCAACAAAGCGCGGAAGATATTATTCGCGAGATTGAAGAACAGGCAAAAAAGTTGCTGGCCGGTGAGTCGCAAGGCGGCGATTCATCGGCGGACGAAAAAACGGGGAAACTATATTTTTACTGGGAAAAAGACGGGCGGAGAAATTTTGCTAACGCTTATAAATTGGCGAAAGAAATCGTTGCCGATTTTATTAAGCGGAATCCGTCCATGGATTACGCGGCGTTGTCCGCCGTTTTTTCTTCCATAGATTTGTCCAATTCTAACAAGGTTATTGCGTTAAAAAGCGAGGTCGGGGACACCGTCAATGTTTACGGACGCAAAACAATAATCTTGCAAAGCGGGGAAGAGATTCTTTTGAGTCAAAGATGGGGCGCGGCTGTTAAAAGCGGTAGTAGGGAACAACTTAAGGCAAAAATGGCGGAGTATGGTTATGTTATCGGGCAATGCCATATTGTTAATGTTGGCGAAGGTAGAAGTCGGAGTTGGGAATCGTGTTTGCGTTACGGTTTTGTTGCGGCGGGAGGCAGCAAGGCATATAAAACGCAAATGGAAAAACTCGGCAAAAACGATATTGTTTTTGCCAATTGCGCAGAGGAAACTCCGCAAGAGCGGCGCGGGTGCGTTGCTTACGGAAAAGTAGTTAGCGAGGCGGTTGAGATGAGTAAATTTCGGACGCCGCATGGCGAGTTGCTTGCTGAATGCATATTAGACGGCGGTGAAAAATATCGCCAAAAATATTCCCGGGCATTTGAGCGGGACGGAGATGAACCGGATTATGCGGTAGGCGTAGAATGGTTGCCGCCTTCGCCGCTTGCCAAGCCGGTTAAATTGTCGGGCATCACGCAATTAGCACGGACCGAAAACATTAGAAAAAATGTTTTTAATAATTTATGCGCGGCGTTTAATCTTAACGGCGGAGATTCCGAAGAATGACTATTTCCGCTACCGAACACGGCGCTATTAAATCTCCGGAAGATTTCCGCGGGAAATACGGCGGCTGGCTGTCCGCGCAAAATACAAAACATACAAAACCGGAAACGCTTGGGCTTTACGAAAAGCGCGGGAGTTATGCGCCCGGCAATTTTATCGGGCTAGTTTGGATTGGCGGGGGGGAAAGTCGCGCTGTTTTGCGGGTTGATTCTAAATTTTCGGGGATGGATTATATTCGGATGTTTGCGGAGTGCGCGGCGCATCCGGTTATTGGCGGGCGTTTGGGGAAATGTTTGCGTTTTTGGGCGGATGAAGAATTAATACCCGTTCCGAAATCTCCCGATTTTTTGGAATTGGCGGCGGCGGCTTATTTGCGGGAATTGAACGAACTTTGCCGTCGCCATTTGCGGCGGCATTTTTTGCGCGCGCGGGAAAATTTTACCGGCAAGGTTAAAGGCAAGATTTTAATTAATGAAAACTTGCGGCAAAATATAACCCGTTGCCGTCCCGACCGCGTTTTTTGCGAATATCAATCGGTATCCGATGATATTTTGGAAAACCGTATTTTGCGCGCCGCTTTGGAGCGGGCGGCGCGTTTTGTTTCATCGTCCCGTATTGGCGAAGAAAATAATGCAATTATGCGGCAATGGATTCGCGCAAGCCGCGCGGCGTTGCAAGGCGTTTCGGTTGCGCCGGTTAAACGCGCCGATTTTGCCGCCGCCCGCAAACGGGGCGCATTTGCGTTTTACCGCGCGCCGCTGGAATTGGCGAAAATCGTTTTGTTGCAATT
>JBPCWY010000193.1:0-4145 GCA_051009035.1 Gammaproteobacteria bacterium | reverse complement strand
TTCGTCGTGGCGGTAATGCAAATTTTGCGGCGTTTGCGTTTGCGGTTCGGGCGGCTGTTCGCGCACCGCCAGCGCGTACATCACGCGCGCCGCCATGCCTTTCACATCGGCGAGCAAGTGCTGGAACATCTCAAACGATTCGCGCTTGTATTCCTGTTTCGGATTTTTTTGCGCCATGCCGCGCAAGCCGATGGACATGCGCAATCCGTCCAGCGCGGCGAGGTGGGCGCGCCAGTGGTCGTCTATAATATTTAAAATTAAAGAACGCAAAAAGCGGTTGAACGGCGCGGGTTCCGCCGCCGCGATTTTATTCGCAAAATCTTCTTCCGCCGCCGCGGTCATGCGTTCTACAAAATAATCGCGCTGTTGTTCGGGTTCGGCGGCGAGCCATTCTTGCAGCGGAATGTGCAGGCGGTATTCGGCGGCGAGGGTTTTTTCCAGCGCCGCGGCGCGCCATTCTTCTTCGGGCGTTTCGGGCGGCAGATAATCGTCCGCCAGCGCGCGCAAATGTTCGGTGCGCCAGTCGGCGGCAATCGCCGCGGCGTCTTCGGAAGTTAAAATATGTTCGCGCTGTTCATACACCAGCCGCCGCTGTTCGTTGGCGATGTCGTCGTATTCCAGCAGCTGGCGGCGGATGTCAAAGTTGTGCGATTCTACTTTGCGCTGGGCGTTTTCAATCGTCCGCGTGACCATCCGCGCTTCTATTGCTTCGTCTTCGTCAATGCTGAGTTTTTCCATAATGGACGCAACGCGCCGGGTGGCAAAAACGCGCAACAGCGAATCTTCAAACGACAAATAAAAAACGCTGCTGCCCGGGTCGCCCTGCCGTCCGGCGCGCCCGCGCAACTGGTTGTCAATGCGCCGCGATTCGTGGCGTTCGGTGCCGATGATTTTTAATCCGCCGGCGGCTAATACTTCTTCGTGGTTTTTTTGCCATGCTTTTTCCAGCGCGGCGGTTTGTTCGCGCTTTTCTTCCACCGAAAGAGATTCGTTTTCGTTTGCGGCGCGCAACTCCGCGCTAATGTTGCCGCCCAAAACAATGTCGGTGCCGCGTCCCGCCATGTTGGTCGCGATTGTAATCGCTCCGGCGCGTCCGGCTTGCGCGATAATTTCCGCTTCGCGCCCGTGTTGTTTGGCGTTGAGGACTTCGTGCGGCAGGTTTTCGGCGCGCAGCATCGCGGATAATTTTTCGGAATCTTCAATCGCCGCGGTGCCCGCCAGGACGGGTTGCCCGCGTTTGTTGGATTCGCGGATGTCTTCAACGGCGGCGCGGTATTTCGCCTCCGCCGTGCGGTAGACGCGGTCCAATTCGTCGCTCCGAATCATTTTGCGGTGGGTCGGAATGTCCACCGCATCCAGCCCGTAGATAAAACGAAATTCTTCCGCTTCGGTCAGCGCCGTGCCGGTCATGCCGGCGAGTTTGCCGTATAAACGAAAATAATTTTGGAACGAAATGGACGCCAGCGTCCGGTTTTCTTTTTGCACCTGCAACCCTTCTTTGGTTTCCACCGCCTGGTGCAGATTTTCACCCCAGCGCCGTCCGGGCATCAGCCGCCCGGTAAATTCGTCCACGATGACGACTTCGCCGTTTTGCACGACATAATCGCGGTCGCGCAAAAACAAATGGCGCGCGCGCAACGCCGCCGTGAGATGGTGCATCAGCGACAAATTGGCGGGGGCGTAAAGCGAAGAGCCGGGCTGTAGCATGCTTTCTTTGGCGAACAATTCTTCGGCGCGCCCGAATCCGTCTTCGGTGATGTGAATCTCGCGCGTTTTTTCGTCCATCGTAAAATCGCCCGGCGCGTCTTCGGCGGCGCAGCGGGCAAAATGCGCCGCCACGCGGTCCGCCCCCTGGTAGGCGGTGATGCTGTCTTCCGATTCGCCGGAGATAATCAGCGGCGTGCGCGCTTCGTCAATCAGAATGGAATCCACTTCGTCCACAATCGCGTAGTTTAAATTGCGGTGCAGGCGCGCGTCCGGGTCGTAGCGCATGTTGTCGCGCAAATAATCAAAACCAAATTCGTTGTTGGTGCCGTAAGTAATGTCGCAGCGGTAAGCCGCGGCTTTTTCCGCCATGGAAGCGGAGGGCAAATTGACTCCCGCGCTTAATTCCAAAAAATTGTAAAGCGCGCCCATCCATTCGGCGTCCCGTTGCGCCAGATAACTGTTGACGGTGACGACATGCACGCCTTTGCCGGAAAGCGCTTCCAAACAAACCGGCAAAGTCGCCGCCAGCGTTTTGCCTTCGCCGGTTTTCATTTCGGCGATGCAGCCGTCAAACAGCGCCATGCCGCCGAGCAGCTGCGCGTCAAAATGGCGCATGCCGAGCGCGCGGGAAGACGCCTCGCGGACGACCGCAAATGTTTCGCACAACAAAGACGAAAGCGGCGCGCCGCCGTCCGCCCGCTCGCGCAGCGTTTGGTAGGCGGCGCGCAACGCGCCGTCGTCCAAGGCGGCGAGCGCTTTGCCGCGGGCGTTGATGTCCGGCACGCGCGCGCGGTAGGATGCGCGTTTTCGCGCCGTTTTCGCGCCGAAAACGCGGGCGAGAATATTTTTCATGGCATTAATAAATATTCCGGCGGCATGCCGATGCGGTTAAAACGCCCATTGCGGGGGCAGGGCGCGGGCTTTGCGGATTTTTTTAATCGCGCCATGCACCGGACGCGGGCGGTTGTTGATTCGCACTTCGTAATGCAAGTGGGAGCCGGTGGAGCGTCCGGTATTTCCCACTTTGCCGATAACTTCGCCGCGCCGGACATAATCGCCGGATTTTACCGAAAACGCGTGCAAATGTCCGTAGAGCGTGGAGATGCCTTCCCCGTGCGAGATGCGGACGGCTTTACCGTAATTCCCCAGCCGTCCGGCGTAATCCACAATTCCGGACGCGCCTGCCAACACCGGCGAGCCGCGCCGCGCCGCATAATCGTATCCGGCGTGAAACGCGCGCCGTCCGGTCAGCGGGTCGCGCCGCGTGCCAAAACGCGAAGTCAGCCAGTTTGCCCCGCGCAACGGGCGCGCCAGCGGCACGGTATCGTAAGTCACCGCCGCCTCCGCGCCGTGTTGCAGCATCACTTTGTAATATTTTTTAATCGTGGAAAATTCTTTGCCAACGGCGGCAAGCTCCGTTTTTGGGACGCCGTTTTGCGGCGCGTCCGGTCCGGCGTTTTGTCCGGTATCATCGGCGGGCGGTTCGTTGCAATTTTCCTCGGCGGCGAAAAATTCCTTTTCGTTAAAACCCACGCGGGAGGCGAGCATCGCGCCGCGCGCGCGCAATTCCGCCAATCCGGCGCGCAATTCGGCAAATTGCTCTTTGGCGGCTTGCATGCCGGCTTCTTGCCGGAGGCGGTTTTCGGCGGACAGGCGCGCTTCCAATTTGTCCGCCAACGCCTGCGCTTGCGGCGTATTTTCTTCCAGCCAATCGGCGGCGACGGAGCGCGCCGTCAGATGCACGGCGAAAAAAACGAGCAACGCCGTCCCCGCCAAACCCATCAGCAGGCGGCGCAGCGGGAGCTCCAGCGTAAACGGCGGGGCGGAAGAGAGCGCGTTGTGGCGTTCGGAAACGATGATTATTTTCATGATAATGTCCGGGTGCGTAAAAAACCCGATTTTACCCGCATTTTACGCCGCCGCCAAATGCGCGAAACCGCCCGCGCCTGTTATAATGGACGCATGACACACCGGAGCATGACATGACCGAATATATTTTTCCGGCGGCGCTTGCCGTCGGGGGCGTTTGGGCGGCGCTGATTTACAACAAATTGGTGCAGTATAAAAACCGCGGCGAAAACGCGTTTTCGCAGATTGACATCCAGCTCAAACGCCGCTACGACCTCATCCCCAATTTGGTGGAAACGGCGAAAGGGTATTTGTCGCACGAGCGCGAAACGCTGGAAGCGGTCACCGCGGCGCGCAACGAAGCGGCGTCCATGCTCGGCAAAATGGCGGGCAATTTGTCGGACGGCGCGGCGGCGGCGGCGTTGGGCGCGGCGGAATCGTCCCTCGCCTCCGCGCTGGGCGGGTTGCAGGTTAAAATGGAAGCGTATCCGGATTTGAAAGCGTCCGCCAACATGTCGCAGTTGTCCGAGGAATTAACTTCCACCGAAAACAAAGTCGCGTTTTCGCGCCAGTCCTACAACGATTCGGCG
>JBPCWY010000192.1:0-9988 GCA_051009035.1 Gammaproteobacteria bacterium | reverse complement strand
GGAAACGATTAACGCGGGCGCGTCTCCGAAGCGGACAAACGGCGTTGCGCCTTCGCGCAATTCCGCTTCAAAATGCAGCGCGCCTTGCTCGCCGGGGGGCAATTCGGCGGCGACTGCGCCGCGGTGGTCGGCGATTGCCGTGATGCCGGTGTTTGTCGCCCGCAACAAAAAACGCCCAAACTCCGCCGCCCGCGCCTGCGCCATGCGCAAATGCTGGCGCGGCATCGCCGTGCCGTCAAACCAGCCGTCGTTGGTGATGTTAATTAAAATCTGCGCTTGCGGCAGGCGCGCGCGCCATTCGCCGGGAAAAATATCTTCATAACAAATAGAAAACGCGGCGCGCCCGCCGGGCAATTCCGCAACCGCTGCGGGCGCGCCCGCCGCCAAAGAATTGTAGGGAATATCCGCGGCGAGCAACAACGGGCGCAACACTCCGGCAAACGGCAAATATTCGCCGTAGGGCGTTAAATGGCGTTTGTGATAGGCGGGGGCGGGCGCGCCGATAACGGCGGCGGCGTTGTATAAACCGCCTTCGTCTTCCGTAAACATTCCGGCGATAACCGCGCCCTCGCGCTCTTCGGCGATTTCCCGCAACGCGGCGCGGTATGTCTCCGGCAAATCGCGGCGGCGCAGCGGCAACGCCGTTTCGGGCAAAATAATCCACCGCCCCGAAGACGCGCGCGCCATGCGCAGATAATCCGCCATCGCTTTTTCTACTTCGCCCGCGCGCCATTTTAATTCCTGCGCGACATTGCCCTGCAACAACGATACTTTTATCTTTCCCGCCGGGCGCGTCCATTCATTCGGCAAAACGCCGCCAATCAATATTAACGCCAGCGACAACGCCGCCGCCGCGCGCATTTTTTTTTCGCGCGGAAAATCGGCGGCAATGCCCGCCGCCAACGCCAGCGCAAGATTTGCCCCGGCAATTCCCGCCAGCGGCAGCCAGCCGTAAACCGGCGTTTCGGGCGGCTGGGAATACGCAACGGCAAGCCACGGAAAACCGGAGAATAATTGCCCGCGCAACCACTCGCCCAACGCCCACGCCGCGGCGAATGCCGCGCCTCCCAGCCGCCAAGATACCGCGGCAACAAGCGCCGGATACGCCGACAACGCCGCGCACAGCAGAATAAAAACCGCCGCCGCGGCAATAAAAGGCAGCCCGATATAACCGTTGAGCGCGCCAAAAATCCAGTGCAAGCCGCAGCCAAAATAGGCGAGACCAAAAGCGAAACCGCAAACGGCGGCGGCGGCGCGGTTTTTGGCGCGCAACGCCAGCGCAAAAAAAGCCGCCAACGCCGGAAACATCAGCCACCAATATTCCAGCGGCGCAAACGACAACGCGGCGCAAACGCCCGCCGCCGCGCTTGCCGTCGCGGCGCGAAAATTCAATCCGCGCCGCCGTCCGCGGAATTTTCGGGCGTGACTTTCAATGTGTAAATGCGCCGGTCGTCCGCTTTCAGCACTTCAAACGCAAACCCGTGCGCGCGGTGGACATATTTTTCTTCGGGCAAACGCCCGATTTCCGCGGCAAGCCAGCCGGCGACGGTATCCGCGCCGTCTTCGGGCAATTCGGCGCCAAAAACGGCGTTAAATTCTTCCACCGACATAGGCCCGTTGACGATTCCCCCGCCGCCGCTTTTCATGTGCGTTTTGTCTTCGTCGTCGTCAAACTCGTCTTCAATTTCGCCGACAATGCGTTCCAGCACATCTTCAATCGTTATAATTCCCACGACTTCTTCGTATTCATCCGCGACAATCGCCATGTGCGTCCGGTGGCGGCGGAAACTTTCCAGCATCGCGTCCAAGTTTTTACTCATCGGTTCAAACATCGGCGGGCGCATAACTTCGGCGATGCGGAATTTTTCGGGCGCACCGGCGTAAGGCAGCAAATCTTTCGCCATTAAAATACCGCAAACTTTTTCGCCGTCTTCGGCAAAAACCGGATAACGCGAATGTTCTTTGGCGCATACCAAATTCACGGCGGTTTGGTAATCGGCGGACAGCGGCAAGCCGACAATGTCGTTTTTGGGAATCATGACATTGCGGATTTGCCACTCGCTCATGGACAGCACGCCTTCAATCATTTCCATCGCGCCCGCGCCGAGATAGCCGCCGCTTTTTTGCAGTTCGCGCAGATGGCGCAACAATCCCTTTTTATCTTCGGGCGTTGCGCCCAAAAGATTCATCAGCCAGTTGCGCCAGTTTTGGCTTTCGGTCATGCGCCGTTTTCGGTTATTAAATACGGGTCGGGGATGCCGAAACGCGCCAAAATCTCGCGCTCCGTTTGCTCCATTTTACCGGCGGCGCGCGCGTTGCCGTGGTCTTCCCCCGCCAAGTGCAGCGCGCCGTGGACGATGAGATGGGACAAATGCGCCGCCGCCGGCAAGCCGCGCCGCCGCGCCGTTTTTGCCGCTTCCGCGGGACAAACCGCAATATCGCCCAACACCGGCGCGCCCGGAGAATGATAGGCGAAAGATAAAACATCGGATGCGCCCGTTTTTTGGCGGTATTGCAAATTGAGCCGCGCCATTTCTTCCGCCGCGACAAAGCGGACGGTAATTTCCCCGCCGTCCGGCAAAGCGGAACGCAACAACGCCCGCACCCGCCCGCGCGGCGGCGCGCAGTTTTGCGACTCGCAATTTTGCGGCGGACAATTTTCGCCGGAAAGCGCGGCGGCGTTTTCGTTATTTTCGCCGCGCAAAAACGGGCGCGCCGGAGGCGGCGGAAAATCGGCGTCCGCATATTGCACCGAAACGGATAATGCACCGCTCATTGCGACAATTCCCCCGCCGCCATTTTCGCCGCCATTTTTACCGCCGCCGATTCTTTTGCCGCAGATTTTTTTACAACGGATTTTTTCGCGGTTAATTTTTGCGTCGCCGATTCTTTTGCCGCCGTTTTTTGCGCGGTTAGTTTTTTGGCGGGAGATTCTTTCGGCGATTCTTTCATCGCCGATTCTTTTGCCGCGGATTCTTTCGGCATAAATTTTTCCGGCGCGGATTCTGTTGCGCCGTTTTTGGGGTTGGCGCGGTAGGCGCGCAAAATATCGCGCACTAACGGGTGGCGGACAATATCGCCTTCGTCAAAACGGTGAAACGCGATGCCCGGAATTTTCGCCAAACGGCGAACCGCATCGGAAAGCCCGGAAACAATGCCGGACGGCAAATCGCTTTGCGATTCGTCCCCGGTGATAATCATCCGCCCGCCCGCGCCGAGGCGGGTAAGCGCCATTTTAAGTTGCGCCGGAGTCGTGTTTTGCGCTTCGTCCAAAACGACGACCGCGCCGTCAATCGTCAGCCCGCGCATAAACGAAAGCGGCAGCACTTCAATCCGCCCTTCGCCCATCCGCCGCTCCGCCTCGCGCCGCCCCAGCAAGCGGTATAAAATATCGTGCAACGGGCGCAAATAGGGATTAACTTTTTGCTCCATATCGCCGGGCAAAAAACCGATGCGCTCGCCCCCCGCTTCCACCGCCGGACGGGTCAAGACCAGCCGCCCGCCGCTTTGCCCGCCGCAAAAAAAATGCAACGCCGCCGCAAGCGCCGTGTGCGTTTTGCCGGTGCCGGCGGGTCCGGCGCAAAAGGTAATGCTGTGTTGTAAAATTTTTTGCATTAATATTTCTTGGGACGCGTTTTGCGGGGCGAAACCGCCCCCAGCATGCGGCGTTTTGGGAAACCGCGCGGGGGCGGTTTCGGGCGCCGCCATGCACAGCTGCACATCCGCCAAATCAATTCCGCGTTCGGCGCGCGCGTATAATTTTTGCAGGGCGTCCGCCGCTTCTTGCGCCGCTTTGCCGCGGAGATTAAACCGCCCGCCCCGCCGCCGGATGCTGACTTCAAACGCCCCCGCGATGTGCGCGATATTGCCGTCCATCGCCCCGCATAAATTAGCCAGCCGCGCGTTGCACGGCGGCGAAAGCAAAATACTCACCGAATCTCCCGCGCCCGCGCCCATTACGCCGGCTCGCCGCGCAAACTATGCGCCTCGGCGGAAGTAATCCGCACCGAAATAAATTTGCCCGCGCAATCTTCGGCGGCGGGAAAATTCACCACGCGGTTGTTGGCGGTGCGCCCGCGCATTTCGTCCGCCCGCCGTTTGGAGCGCCCTTCCGCCAAAACGGATTCTACGCCCCCCACCATGCGGCGGCTAATCGCGCGCCCGTTGGCTTCCAATTTTTCCTGCAACCGCGCCAGCCGCTCCTTTTTTTCCGCCATCGGAGTCGGGTCGGGCAGCATCGCCGCGGGCGTGCCGGGGCGCGGGCTGTAAATAAAACTATAACTAAAATCAAAACCGATTTCGTCCGCCAACGCGAGCGTTTTGGCAAAATCCGCTTCGCTTTCGCCCGGAAAACCGACAATAAAATCGCTGGATACGGCAATATCCGGGCGTATTTTGCGCACTTTGCGAATAATGGATTTATATTCCAACGCCGTATAACCGCGTTTCATCGCCGCCAAAATCCGGTCGGCGCCGGATTGGACCGGCAAATGCAAATAATCCGGCAACTGCGGCAAATATTCAAACGCCGCGATTAGGCGGGGGGAAAATTCCACCGGATGGGAAGTAGAAAAACGAACCCGCTCCACGCCGTCCACCGCCGCAACGCATTCCAACAACGCGGCAAAATCGGCTTCGCCGCCTTCCGCCGCGCCGCGGTAGGCGTTGACATTTTGCCCCAGCAGGGTAATTTCGCGCGCGCCGCGCCGCGCCAACAGCGCAATTTCGCGCAGGACGCCTTCCAGCGGGCGCGACACTTCTTCGCCGCGCGTATACGGCACGACGCAAAATGTGCAGTATTTGCTGCATCCCTCCATCACGGAAACAAAAGCCGAGGCGCCGCGCGCGCCGGGCGGCGGGAGGGAGTCAAATTTTTCCACCGCCGGAAACGAAATATCCACTTGCGCCCGCCCGCTTTCGCGCCGCGCCCGCAACATTTCGGGCAGGCGGTGAATAGTTTGCGGACCGAAAACGATGTCCACAAACGGCGCGCGGCGGCGGATATTTTCGCCTTCTTGGCTTGCCACGCAACCGCCCACGCCGACCAGCAGGCCGGGTTTTTTGCGCTTTAGCGGCAGCACCCGCCCCAAATCGGAGAACACTTTTTCCTGCGCGCGGTCGCGCACCGAACAGGTGTTAAACAGGATAATATCCGCCTCTTCCGGCGTTTGGACCGGTTCCGCTTCATCCGCCAGCGCATCCGCCATACGCGCCGAATCGTATTCGTTCATCTGGCAGCCAAAGGTGCGGATAAACATTTTCGCCTTGCTCATGTTGTTAAATATACCAAAAAAACGCCGTTTTCGCTATTTAATCCCGCCCCGCCCCTCCCGCATTCCCCGCCCGCCCCGCCATTCCCGCCCGCCATTCCCGCGCAAAAACGGGCATGGCGGCGGGGGAGGAAAGCCAATTCGTCCCCGCGCTTCGGCATTGGGACGCGGAATTATTTTTTTGGCGGCGGCGAAAATGGCGGGGAATTAAGATATTAAAAGACCATGTCATTCCTGCGAAAGCAGGAATCCATTTCTTTCCGCGAAAATTAATTAAATTTTCGCGCCCTTATTTGTCATTCCCGCCCTTCCCCGCTATTCCCGCACAGATTTGCCATTCTCGCGCAGGCGGGAATCCAAAAAGTAAACTTCGGCGTATTGGTTTAATTTTGCAACAATGCCCGGTATTTTGGATTCCCGCCTTCGCGGGAATGACGAAAAAAAGGAAACTTAAACGGCTTGCGGCAAACGCCAAAAGGCGGCGGGAATGACGGGGGTTTTATTTTTCGCTAAAAAATGCGCCTACTATTTCTCCGGCTTTGCCGTAGATTGCGCTGTGGAAAAAGCTTTGTCCCGCCGACGGCTCCAAGTTTAATTCTACGCATTCCGCGCCCGCCGCGCGCGCTTGTTGGACAAAACCCGCCGCCGGATATACATTGCCCGAAGTGCCAATAGAAACAAATAACGCCGCTTCCGCAAGCGCCCCGCCGATGCGCTCCATGTCGTAAGGCATTTCGCCAAACCATACAATGTCCGGGCGCATTCCCCCCGCCGCCGCGCAACCCGGGCATTTTGAATCAATTGTTAAATCTTCGTTAATATTGAAAACGCCCGCGCATTTTTGGCAAAACATTTTTAACAATTCGCCGTGCATGTGGACTACGCGGCTGCTGCCGGCGCGCTCGTGCAAATCGTCTATATTTTGCGTGACTAACAAAAAATCCCCGCCGTGCCGCCGTTCAAATTCGGCAAGCGCGGCATGCGCCGCATTGGGTTTTGCCGCATCCAGCGCGCGGCGGCGGGCGTTATAAAACTGATGCACCAGCGCGGGATTGCGGGCGAATCCTTCCGGCGAGGCGACATCTTCTATGCGGTGGTTTTCCCACAACCCGTCCGCGGCGCGAAAAGTTTGTAATCCGGATTCGGCGGAAATCCCCGCGCCGGTTAGGACGACAACGCCGCCTTTCACGGCGCGGGCGGGCACGGCGCGGTTTGTCCGAACAAAAACTTTTTCGCTTCCGCGTCCATGGTCGGATTGTCGTTTAACGCTTTTCCTTTGGCGTAGGCGCGGACGACCGCCGGACGCGCGGCGATTTCGCCAAACCAGCGCGCGACATGCGGATAATCCGCCAGCGCGATTCCCTGCCGCTCGTGCGGCGCAATCCACGGATAACACGCCATATCGGCGATAGAATATTCGCCGCAAACAAACCCGCCGGCGGAAGTTTGGCGGGCGAGTTGCCCGTCCAAAACGGCGTAAAGCCGCCGCGTTTCTTTTTCATAACGCTCCACGGCGTAGGGGATTTTTTCCGGCGCATAACCGCGAAAATGGTGGTTTTGTCCAAGCATCGGACCCAGCCCGCCCATTTGCCACATCAGCCATTGCAAAACGGCGGCGCGGGGGCGCAATGCGGCGGGCAAAAATTTCCCGGTTTTTTCCGCCAGATACAGCAAAATCGCGCCCGATTCAAAAAGCGACAAAGGCGCGCCGCCGTCCGCCGGAGCGCGGTCGGTAATCGCGGGAATCCGGTTATTAGGCGCGATATTAAGAAACTCCGGCGCAAATTGTTCGCCGCGCCCGATATGGACGGGAATCAGCCGGTAAGGCAATTCCGCTTCTTCCAAAAACACGGTAATTTTATGCCCGTTAGGCGTAGTCCAATAATACAAATCAATCATCCCTTAATTATAACAAAAACCGCAAACAGCGTTTTCTTTTTCGCCGCCCCGCATGCATACATTAATTAAAATCCTCGTCCCTACGCTCCAG
The DNA here is from genome assembly GCA_051009035.1 of Gammaproteobacteria bacterium. GTDB lineage: Bacteria > Pseudomonadota > Gammaproteobacteria > Tethybacterales > Persebacteraceae > Persebacter. Next base: position 2,728 of record JBPCWY010000192.1, on the reverse strand, counting down.
CGTTGGGATGCATATTGGCGGCGTCCCGCCGCCTTTGGGCGGTTGCGGTTTTTCGCCGTTTGCCGTTAGCCGCTTAAATCTGCCTCCCCGCCGTCATTCCTGCGAAAGCAGGAATCCCGTGTCGTTAATTTTTGCCGTTAGGCAAAACTGGGCGAAGGCGTAAATCTAAATGCCGCAAACGACACGGGATTCCTGCTTTCGCAGGAATGACGGGCGGGGGGCGGAATGACGGGGGAAAAATTATAAGAATATCCCAAATCATAAGAAAATCCCAATCCTGCGAAAGCAGGATTCATGTGTCTTTTTGCGGCGGTTGGCTGGTTGCCTTTGCCTGATTTTGCCTTATGGCAAAATACAAAGACGCATGAATCCTGCTTTCGCAGGATTGGCGGAGTAGTTTTCGTCATTCGGGGTTGCGGCTTTTTGCCGTTGGCGGCGGCGTGCGTTTTTAGAAGATTCCTGCCTCCACAGGAATAACATGAATTTATTAAATTTTTGCGCCCTATTATTTCCCGCCCACATTTGCCATTCCCGCATAGGTAGAAATCCGGAGCGGCGGGGCGGAATAAATTCGCGTTTTTTTATGTGCGCGGGTTTATAATTTTTGCAATTTGCCTTCTTTTAATAACCATTCGGAATCGCAGGGGAGGTTTGGCGGTTTGCGGGGGGCGGCGATGATTGCCGCGCCGCCGTTTTGGCGCAGGAGCGCCAGCAATTCCCGTAATAATGATTCTCCGGCGGCGTCCAAGTGCGCCAGCGGCTCGTCCAGCAAGCATAGTTTTGGCGACGCCGCATGCGCGCGCGCCAAAGATACCCGCGCCCGCTCGCCGCCCGATAACGCGCGCGCCGGCATGTCCGCCGCCGCTTCCATTCCCGCCCACGCCAACGCCGCCGCCGCGCGCGCCGCATCGCCCGCAATTTCCACATTCGCCCGCACCGTCGCGGCAAACATATACGGATTTTGGTGCAGCAATACCGCGCCGCGGACGCCGTTTGCGCGCGGCGTTTGCGCGCGGGAATCAAACTCCCATTCCCGCGCGGAATCGGGGCGCAATAATCCCGCCAATATTTTTAGAAAAGTCGTTTTGCCGCTGCCGTTTGCGCCGCCGACAAACGCCGCGCCGCCCTGCGGGAGCGAAAAACCGGCGTCCGCCAAAACGCGCTTTTCGCCGAAACTTTTGCATACTCCGGAAACATGCAAAAAACGGCTCACCGCCCGCTCCCTTGCAACGCCGCCAACAATGCGCTCGCCGCCAACGACAACGATACCAATACGACGCCGAGCGCGATGCCTTCGGCAAACAAACCTTTTCCCGTTTCCAGCGCAATCGCCGCCGTCATGTTGCGCGTGTAATGCGCGATGTTGCCGCCCACCATCAACGCGCAGCCGACTTCCGAAATCACCCGCCCAAAACCGGCAAGCAACGCCGCCATCAACCCAAAACGCGCCTCCCGCATCGCCCACCACAAATGCCGTATTCTTCCCGCGCCAAAAGTTTGCGCCGTCTCGCGCAGGCGCGGGTCGTTTCGCTGCAATGCGGCAAGCGCAAAAACCGCTACAACCGGAAAAGCGATTAATGCCTGCCCCAACGCCATCGCCTTCGGCGTAAACAACAATCCCCACGCGCCCAGCGGACCCTGCCGCGAAAGCAGCATATACAACACCAGCCCGACGGCGACGGTGGGAAACGAAAGCAAACCCTGCAACACCGCAATCAGCGCGCGCCGCCCCCAAAAATTGCAATCCGCCAAACAATACGCAAACGCCAGCGCAAGCGGCGCGGCGGCGCACAATGCCGCGCCCGATACCGACAACGACACGCCGATAATTTCCCACAACGCCGCATCGCCGGAAAACAACAGGCGAAACGCTTCCGCGGTGGCGGCGGGAAGTTGCACGACTCAGCCGTCCGAAAGCGCCGCCGGCGCAAACAATATTTCGCCGCGGTAGCGAAACTCGCCGATGCGCCGCTGCGTTGCGGGCGATGTCAGCCATTCCACAAACCGCCGCGCCAGCGCGCCCCGCACATGCGGATGGCGCGCCGGATTAACCGCCGTCACGCTGTAAGGATTGCGCAGCGCGGGGTCGTTTTGCAGCACGATTTTGTTTTGCAATTTATCGCGAAAAGCGATGTAAGTGCCGCGGTCGGAAAGCGTATACGCGCCCAACTCGTCCGCCATCACGAGCGTCCGCCCCATTCCCCCGCCGGCTTCCACATACCGCGCGCCGCCGGGTTTTTCACCGAGGATTTTCCACAGCGATTTTTCTTTTTGATGGGTGCCGGATTCGTCCCCGCGCGAAACAAAGCGCCCTTCGCCGGCGATGATTTTTTGCAGCGCCGCGGCAATATCGGGTTTTTCCCCGGCGCCCGCCGGGTCCGCGGGCGGCCCGACCAGGACAAAATCATTTTCCATCACGGCGCGGCGCAAAACGCCGAATCCGTCCGCGACAAATTGTTTTTCGGCAAGCGGCGCATGCGTCAGCAACACATCCACATCGCCGCGCCGCCCAAACGCCAGCGCCTTGCCGCTGCCGGCAATCAGCGCGCGCACTTTGCAGCCGCAACCGCGTTCAAAATCGGGCAACAGATATTCCAACAACCCCGAATTTTCCGCGCTGGTAGTCGCGGCAAGCCGCAAAGTTTCGCCCCCCTGCGCCGCCGCGCAAACCGCCCCCAACAAAAACAAAATCAACCGCATAAAAAAATATTCTACCACCCCCGCCCGT
>JBPCWY010000191.1:0-11265 GCA_051009035.1 Gammaproteobacteria bacterium | reverse complement strand
GATTCCCAAGGAAAAAATCCGTCCGCCGCGGCGCGCCCGAAATGTCCGCCCGCCGCCGAAATCTGGTAAATCGGACGCCACAAATTTAGCCGTTTAATAATGCCGCCCGGCGTTAAATCAAATTCGCGCCGCACCAGCGCGCTCAATTTTTCTTCGTCTTCGCCCCCGTGCGCATGCACTAAAATACTGACCGGCGCGGCGACGCCAATCGCGTAGGCGGCTTGAATCAGGCAGCGGTCGGCTTTGCCGGCGGCGACGATGCTTTTGGCGATGTGGCGCAATGCGTAGGCGGCGGAGCGGTCTACTTTTGTCGGGTCTTTGCCGGAAAACGCCCCGCCCCCGTGCGGCGCCGCGCCGCCGTAGGTGTCTACGATAATTTTGCGCCCGGTTAAACCGCAATCCGCAACCGGCCCGCCCAAGACGAAAATTCCGGTCGGGTTGACATGAAAAACGCAATTAGCCGCAAGCCATTCCCCCGCCGCCGGTTTGATAATTTCTTCCACCACCGCCTCGCGCACCCGCGCATCGTGTTGTTGCACCGTCTTCCCGTCAATTTCGGGCGCGTGCTGGGTGGAAAAAACAACCGCTTCCACTTTTTGCGGTTTGCCGTCCCGGTAGCGGACGCTGACTTGCGATTTGGCGTCCGGACGCAGCCAGGGCAGCGCGCCGTTTTTGCGCGCTTCGGCGTGGCGGCGGGTCATGCGGTGCGCGATGTCTATGGCAAGCGGCATCAGCGATTCGGTTTCGCGGCAGGCGTAGCCGAACATAATTCCCTGGTCGCCCGCCCCCAGCGTCTCGCCGTCCTCGTCCACGCCCGCCGCAATATTCGCCGATTGCGCGCCGATGTAATTGTCTATAACGCACGAATCGGCGTCAAAACCGAGCGCGGAATCATCGTAGCCGATGCCGCGAATCACTTCCCGCGCCAGCGATTCGGCTTTGGCGGGGGAAAGTTCGGCGCGCATTTCGCCCGCCAGCACGACCCGGTTGTCTTTGACCAGCGTCTCGCAGGCGGCGCGCGCCCCCGCGCCTTGGCGCAATGCGGCGTCTACCAGCGCGTCCGAAATCTGGTCGGCGATTTTGTCGGGATGCCCTTCGGAAACGGATTCCGAGGTAAATAAATGCTCCGGCATGGTCGTTAGTTTTTCCGTATAAAAAATAAAACGCCGCGGACGGCGCGGGCATTAACCGCCGCAAACCGCCCCGTTTTGGCGCGCAAATTATAACATGCGCCTTAAATTTTCCGCCGCGCGCAATGCCGCGCCGTTGTAAAATCCGTTTATGCCGCGCCGTTTTTGCCGAATCATGTTTGCCGCCGCGCTCGCTTTTTGCGGCGCGGCGGCGGACGGCGCGCCGGATTTAACCCTCGCCAAAGTATACCAAGGCGGGGTTAATTTGGAAGAATATTACGCCAGCGAAAAACTGGACGGCGTCCGCGCTTATTGGGACGGCAAACAATTGCGCTCGCGCCGGGGCAATGTTTTCGCCGCGCCCGCATGGTTTACCGCCGGTTTTCCCGCCGCGCCGTTGGACGGCGAATTGTGGAGCAAGCGCGGCGATTTTGAAAATATCAGCGGCATCGTCCGCCGCGCCCGCCCGCACGAAGGTTGGCGGAAAATTAAATATATGATTTTTGACATGCCGCAAACGGACGGCGATTTTCGCGCCCGCTTGCAGCGCATGAAAAATATTACCGCCGCCGCCGCGCTCCCCCATTTGCAAATTGTCTCGCAATGGGAAATTACCGCGCCCGCCGAATTGCAAAAGAAACTGGACGAAATAACCGCCAACGGCGGCGAAGGATTAATGTTGCGGCGAAAAAATTCCGCCTACCGCGGCGGGCGAAGCGGCGATTTATTAAAATTAAAACTGTTTGAAGACGCGGAAGCGACGGTGCTTTTACACTTGCCGGGCAAGGGAAAATTTACCGGGCTAATGGGAAGCGTGGAAGTAGAAAACGACAGCGGAATCCGTTTTCGCATCGGCAGCGGTTTTACGCTGGCGGAAAGAAAATCGCCGCCCCGCATAGGCGCGCGCATCACATACAAACACAACGGTTTTACCAACACCGGCAAACCGCGCTTTCCGGTATTCCTCCGCATCCGCGATGAAGAGCCAACGGAAAAATAAATTTTAATAAAACCGCGCCCGTAATTAACCGCGCCATTTTTACATAATATACCCGCTCCGGCATGCGCCGAAATAATAAAAAAGCGAAACATGAATCCCGCGCACGCTCCGTCATTCCCGCGAAAGCGGGAATCCCGCGGCGTTTAACCGCGTTTGGATTTACGCCGAAATTTACGGATATAAAATTAAAAAAGAAATTAATACCGCGCAAAAATTTTACGCCGCGCAAAAAACCGAAAACCAAAAAACCGCATGCCGTTTATATTGTTGCAACAACGCGCCGCGGCAACGGCGCGAAATTAATCCTGCAAGCGCGTATTAATTTTTGCCGCGCCCTGCAAAGTTTTATGCACCGGACATTTGTCGGCGACGGCGAGCAGGGCGGCGCGTTGTTCTTCGGTTAAATCGCCTTCCAAAGTTATCGCGCGTTCTATCGCGTCTATTTTTGCGCCGCCGCTTTCGCATTCGGCGCAGTCGGCGGAATGGATTTTTTCGTGGCGCAACGCGGCGGACGCCCGCTTCAAAGGAATGTTTTTGCGCGCGGCGTAAAGGCGCAAAGTCATCGTCGTGCATGCGCCCAACGCCGCCAGCAAATAGCCGTAGGGAGTAGGCCCCGCGTTTGCGCCGCCCAAATCGGACGGCTCGTCCGCGACCATTTCGTGTTTGCCGCAGTATATTTTTTGGGCGATTCCGTTGTTGCCGGATTCCGCCGCAATCACGGTTTGTTCGTCCGCGGATTTGTCCGCAAAATCTTCCGCCGCCGCGGGGGCGGGGAGATAACGCTCCGCCCACGCCGCCAAAACGCCCGCCGCATAAACCGCGTCCCGCTTGTCGGAAAGCAAGTGGTCGGCGCGGTCCAAACTTACAAAACTTTTCGGATGTTTTGCGGCTTCGTATATTTTGCGCGCGTTTTCTATTTCCACGGTTTTGTCCGCGACCGAATGCATCACCAACAGGGCTTTGTTCATGCCGGCGATTCGCTGCGCCAGCCGCGCGCCTTCAATGTCTTCCAAAAATTGTTTTTTGATGCGAAAGGGGCGTCCGGCGAGCAATACTTCGGCTTCGCCGTCTTCTTCAATTTTTGCTTCCGCATCGGTAAATAAATGGCGCACATGCGCCGGTTCGGCGGGCGCGCCCACCGTTGCCACGGCGCGCAATTCGGGAATATCCCCCGCCGCGGACAACACCGCCGCCCCGCCCAAGCTGTGTCCGACCATCAAAGACGGGGCTTCGTGTTCGGCGCGCAAATATTCGGCGGCGCAGAGTAAATCGCTTACATTGGACGAAAAATTGGTGTTTTCAAATTCGCCTTCGGACGCGCCCAGCCCGGTAAAATCAAAACGCAAAACGGCGTAGCCGCGCCCCGCCAATTCGGAAGTCAGATAACGCGCCGAAAAAATATCTTTGGTGCAGGTAAAGCAGTGGGCGAAAAGCGCGTAACCGCGCGGCGCGCCGGGGGGCGTTTCTAAAACGGCGGCAAGCGCGCCGCCCTGCGAACCGGGAAAACGGACTTGGCGCGCCGGCACGGGTTTATTTTTTCTGCTCGCGCGCAATCAGCATGGCCGCAACCCGCAACATGCGCTCCACCGGGCCTGTGACGCGCGAGGTCAGCAGGTATTTTCCGGCGACCGCGATTTGCGGCGTACTGTTGACGCCGTAAGATTTGGCGATGCGCTCGGCGCGCGCGACTTTCGTTTTGACCGAAAACGAATCATAAACTTTCGCCGCGTTGTCGCGGTCCGCGCCCTGCTCCGCAAGCCACTCCGCCAGGCGGTCGCGGCTGTTAATCAGCCGCCGCTCGCGGTGAATCGCGTTGAATACTTTGCGGTATAAATTTTCTTCCAACCCGAGCGCTTCCAGCGTGTAATACAGGCGCGCGTAATGCCCCCCGGCGGACGCGAAAATGACCGGCTGGTGGACGAGCGCCACATCGGACAAATCGGTTTCCTTTTGCCAGCGGGCAAACGGCTCCTGCATGTTAAAACAATGCGGGCAGGAAAAATTGAAAAACTCCAGCATTTCAACTTTGCCTTCGGGCGCGCGCGTGGGCTGCGGCGGGTCAAGCAGAATATAATCCGCCCCCTCGCGCAAACCGTCCGCTTCCTGCGCCCAAACCGGCGAAACCGGCGCGCACAAAAGCAAAATGGCGGCGGCCCAAAAGCGCGCTGTTTTATTCTTCGTTTTCTTGGTCATTGTTTTCCTCGGCGAGTTTTAATACTTGAACCTCATTATACCCCTGCAAGGCGAGATTAGCGCGCGATTCTTCGGCGTCGTTTTCGGAAGGGTAAGGTCCCATCCAAACGCGGAAGATTTCGGCGTTTTCGCTTTTGTCTTCCCGGATGGACGCCTGCCCGCCCAACAACGCGACTTCGCCGCGCAGCGATTCCGCCGCATCGCGCCGCCCAAACGCGCCCAGTTGCAAATAATAAACAAAGCGGCGGACGGTTGTTTCGGGCGCGGCGGCGACGGGAGGGGCGGCGCGGCGGCGGCGCAAAGTTTCGTGAAATTCCAGCGTGTCGCGGCGCGTCCGCTGCAATGATTCGCCGCCCGGCAAATTGGCGTCCCGGGTCGGGGGCGCGCTCAACGGCACCGGCAATTCGTTAATATAAGCGGCAAGATACGCCGCCGCGCCGACTCCGCCGGTAAATCCCAGCAGGGTTAAAAATACGCCGCGCCAAAACCCGCTTTTTTGGGCGGGGACGCGGCGGCGAATCGCGTTGCGCGCCATTTACATGCGCTCCGGCGCGGACATGCCGAGCAATCCCAAACCCGTTTGCAGCACCCGTTTTGCCGCCGCCAACGCCGCCAAACGGGCCGGCATGCCTTTGTCCGGCGGGTCGCGCAAAATGCGCGTTTGTTCGTAATAATTATGCAACGCCGCCGCCGTTTCCTGCATAAACGCCGCCAGCATGTGCGCCGCGCGAAATTTCGCCGCCGCAGCCGCCGCCTCCGGAAAAGCGGCAAGCCGCGCGCACAATTCCAACGCCGCGGGATTGTCCGCCAATACCGCGCAATCCGCCGCCGCGAGAGTTGCTTCATCGCCGCCCCAATTGCGCAGGACGGACGCGGCGCGGGCGTGCGCGTATTGCAAATAAAATACCGGATTCTTGCGGCTTTTTTCCGCCGCCAGCCGCAAATCAAAATCCAGCCGCTGCCCGTTCGCGCGGCTGACATAAAAAAACCGCGCCGCATCGCACCCAATCGCATCCACAAGCGCCGCCAGCGATACAAATTCTCCGGCGCGGGTGGACATTTTCACCCGCCCTTCGTCGTTAATTAAAGAGACGAATTGAATCATTTCTATCTCCATCAATTCGCGCTCATGCCCCAGCGCGGCAACGGCGGCGGCGAGGCGCGCGTTATAGCCGTGGTGGTCCGCGCCCCAAATATTCAACAGGCGCAAACGCCCTTTTGCGGGGCGGGAAAATTTGTCGTGGTGGTAGGCGATGTCCGCGGCGAAGTAAGTCCATTCGCCGTTGGCGCGGCGCAACACGCGGTCTTTGTCGTCTCCCGCGGCGCTGGCGCGAAACCACAGCGCGCCGTCTTTTTCGTAAAGCATATCGCTTTCGCGTTGTTGCAGCCGCGAAAGCGCCGCGGCGATTTTATCTTCGCCGCGCATGTCCCGCTCGCTAAACCAGCGGTCAAACGGCGCCACGCCGAGCGCGTCCAAATCGCTTTTAATCATCGCCAACACCGCCGCGGCAACGGCGCGGACAAAACCCTCGCGCGCCGCGGGCGCCTCAAAACTTTCGCGCATGGCGGCGGCGAGCATGTCCGCCGTTTCGTCCGGGCTTTTATCTTTCAGGGAGGCGCGCAATTTTTCCAACGCGGGCGGGCGGGCGGCGGAAAAAAATTCTTGCAACGCGGGCAATACTTCCCGCAAATATTCGCCGCGGTAAGCGCCTTCGGGCATTTCCGCATCGGGCGGGGAAAAATGGCGCAACCACGCGGACGCCGCCAAAATATCCGCCTGCCGTCCGGCGTCATTGACATAATATTCGCGCCAAACTTCGTAACCGGCAAAGCGCAAAATATTCGCCATAGAATCGCCGTAAGCGGCGGCGCGCCCGTGTCCGACATGCAACGGACCGGTCGGATTGGCGGAAACAAACTCCGCCAGCACCGTTTCGTTTTTGGCGGCGGCGCGCCCAAAATCCGCCCCCAACTGCAATATTTCGCCGATGATTCCGGTTTTGGCGACGGGTTTGATTTTGACATTGATATAACCCGCCCCGGCGATTTCCGCCGATTCTACAAAATCGGGCAACGCCATTTTTTGCAAAATTTGTTCGGCGACGGCGCGCGGATTTTGGCGCAACGCGGCGGCGAGTCCGATGGCGGCGGCGCAAGCGTAGTCGCCGTGCCGCGGGTCGCGCGGCGGTTGCACGGTCGCCGCGCGCGATTCCGGCGACAACGCCGCGCACGCTTCCGAAAACGCGCGCGCCAATGTTTGTTGATGTTCGCTGTGCCGCATAAACAGCGGAATTATAAACCGCCCTCCCGTTTTTTCGGCGGTGGCGCGGTATAATAGCGCGGATGCGCATCGGATTGCTAAAACTATACGAAGTGGACGGGGATTGGCGCGCCGAACACGGCGATTACGCCGGAATGTTCGCCCGCCTGCTGGATTCCGCCGGTTTGTCCGCGCAGTGGAAAATCTACGAAACGCGCGAAGGCGAATTGCCGCAACGGCTGGACGAGTGCGACGGCTATTTAATCGGCGGCAGCAAGTGCGCCGTCTACGAAGACCACGCGTGGCTGCCGCCGTTATTGGAATGGATACGCCGCCTGCACGCCGCGCAAAATCCGCCCCTTGCCGGCGTTTGTTTCGGACACCAAGCCATCGCCGCCGCCCTCGGCGGCGAAGTGGAAAAATCGCCGAAAGGATGGGGCGCGGGACGGCAAATCTGGAAAACCTGCGGGGACGCGCAATGGATGCGCCCGCGTTTGGAAGAATTAATCCTGCTTGCCAGCCACCAAGACCAAGTCGTCAAATTGCCGCCGGAAGCGGAATTATTGCTCACCAGCGAATTCTGCCCCAATGCGGCGTTTGGCGTTGGCGGGCATATTTTTAGCATGCAGGGACATCCGGAGTTTTCCCCCGATTTTTCGCTGGCATTGCTGGAATCCCGCCGCGACACGATGCCCCGCGATACATGGCAAACCGCCAAAGACGGCGCGCGCGGGGACAATACGCGCCCGCAATGCGCGCGCTGGCTGGCAAATTTTTTCGGCGGCAAAAACGGAAAACTTTGATATAATGCGGAATTGACAAAACGCCCCGCGTTTTCATTCCGTTTTCTCCCCCGGTTTCTTTCGTCATGCCCGCCACCAACCCCGCAATTAAGGATGTGCAAAGCGATTCGGACGCGCGCGCCGTCCCCATCAACCAAGTCGGCGTCCGCGCATTGCGCCTGCCGATGATGTTTACCGAAGGCGCAAGCCCGACCCCGGCGGCGGGCGAATGGTCGTGTTACACCGATTTGCCGGAATCCTCCCGCGGCACGCACATGTCGCGCTTGGTGCGCGTTTTGCACGACAGCGGGGCGAATCTGGATTTTGCCGCGTTTTGCGCCATTCCGGAAAAAATCTTAACCAATCTTCCCGCCGCTTCCGAATGTTTTGTCTCGGTCAAATTCCGCGCTTTCGCCAACAAACGCGCGCCGGTTTCGGGCGAGCAAGGTTATGTGGATTTTGCCGCGGCGTTTTATGCGTGGCAAAAAAACGGGCGCTTGCGCCGTTTGTTGTCGGCGACCGCGCCGGTGACGAGTTTATGCCCGTGTTCCAAAACAATTTCCAAATACGGCGCGCACAACCAGCGTTCGCATGTCTCCTGCACGCTGGAAACTGCGGAGCCGTTGCGCCTGCTGGATGTCGTTTCGGTGATTGAAGAATCCTCCTCGTGCGAATTGTATTCGGTCCTCAAACGCCCGGACGAGCGGCATGTCACAGAGCGCGCGTATAACAACCCGAAGTTTGTGGAAGACATCGCGCGCGATTTGGCGGTCGCCGCGGAAAAAATGCCCGGCGTTTTAAACTACCGCATCACGGCGGAAAATTTCGAATCCATCCACAACCACTCCGCTTACGCCATGATTGAATCGCCCGGTTTTCCGTCCGCCCTGCTCGTCTGACGCCGTGCCGTTGCCCGGCGGGTTTGCCGCACAATTGCGAAAATGCCTTCCCGCCGGACGGGCGCTGTTTGGGCATGAAGAATGCGCGCCGTTTGAAGCGGACGGATTAATGATGTTTCGCCGCCGCCCGCCCGCCGTTGTGTTTCCGGACAACGAAGAAGAAGTCGCGCGGATTGTCAATTGTTGCCGCCGCGCCAAAGTCCCGTTAATTACCCGCGGCGCGGGAACCGGATTATCCGGCGGCGCACTGCCGCACGAAGACGGCGTGTTGCTGGTCACCTCCCGCATGAACCGGATTTTACAAATTGACCCGAAAGCGCGCGCAGCAAGGGTGCAACCCGGCACGCGCAATTTGGCGGTTAGCGAAGCGGCGCGCCCGTCCGGTTTGTTTTACGCCCCTGACCCGTCTTCGCAACAAGCATGCTCCATCGGCGGAAATGTCGCGGAAAATTCGGGCGGCGTCCGTTGTCTCAAATACGGGCTTACGGTGCATTGCGTTTCCGCCTTGCGCGCGATTACGGCGGACGGCGAAGCGGCGGAGTTTCGCGCCGATGCGCCGGGTTTGGATTTGCTCGCCCTCCTGCACGGCAGCGAAGGATTGCTCGCCGTCATTACCGAAATCACCCTGCGCTTGTCGCCGTTGCCGGAATCCTCCCGCACCGCCCTTGCCGGTTTTGCCTCCGCCGCCGCCGCCGGCGATGCGGTTGCGGCGGTCATCGCCGAAGGATTAGTCCCCTCCGGTTTGGAAATGATGGACCGGCTGGCAATGCAAGCGGCGGAAAATTTCGCCGCCGCCGGATACCCGACCGAATGCGCCGCATTGCTAATCGCCGAAGTAGACGGACGGCGAGAAGATGCGGCGCGCGATATGCGGCGAATGCGCGACATCTTAACCCGTTGCGGCGCAAACCCGTTTTGGGAAGCGAAAGACGACGCCGAGCGCGCGCGTTTTTGGCGCGGGCGCAAATCCGCTTTTCCGGCGATGGGCGCGATTCGCCCCGATTATTACTGCATGGACGGGACAATTCCGCGCAAACACTTGGGGCGGACTTTGGAACAAATCGCCGCCTTGTCCGAAAAATACGATTTGCCCTGCGCCAATGTTTTTCATGCGGCGGACGGCAATTTGCACCCGCTAATTTTGTTTGACGGCGGAGACGAAAGCGCGGTCAAACGCGCCCTGCAATTCGGCTCCGACATCATGCAACTCTGCCTGCAAGCGGGCGGGACCATCACCGGCGAACACGGAGTCGGCGTGGAAAAAATCGGCGAAATGTGCGCGCAATTCGCCCCCGATGAATTGGAAACTTTTCGCGCCGTCAAACGCGCCTTTGACGCGGAAGAATTTTTAAACCCCGGAAAAGCCGTCCCCACATTAAACCGCTGCGCCGAATTTGGCATGATGCATGTGCGGCATGGCACGGAACAATTCCCCGGCTTGCCAAGATTTTAACCATGCCCGATTCCGTTAACTCCAATTCCATTAACGCCGCCGTTGAAAACGCCGCCGCCAAAATCGCCGAAGCCGCCGCAAATCGCGCGCCGCTGGTTTTGCAGGGCGGCGGCGGAAAATCGTTTTACGGCAATCCGGCGGCGGGCGAAGTTTTGGATTTGTCCGCGCTTTGCGGCGTGCGCGAATACGAGCCAAGCGAATTGTATATCGCCGCCGGCGCGGCGACTCCGCTGGCGGATATTGAAACCCTGCTCGCAAAACATAATCAAATGCTCGCCTTTGAGCCGCCCCATTATTCCCCCCGCGCGACAATCGGCGGCGCGCTGGCGTGCGGTTTGTCCGGTCCGCGCCGTCCCGCGGCGGGCGCGTTGCGCGACCATATTTTGGGCGCGGGCATTATTGACGGACGCGGCAAAACTTTGCAATTCGGCGGCAAGGTGATTAAAAATGTCGCCGGTTTTGATGTGTCGCGTTTAATGGCGGGCGCGCTCGGCGTGTTGGGCGCAATTACCGAAGTCGTCTTTCGCACCGCCCCCCGCCCCGAATGCGAAATCACCGCAACGATGGAATGCACCGCCGCAAACGCTATCGCCGCGGACGCCGACATGCTCGCCGCCGGGTTGCCGCTTTCCGGCGCGGCGTGGCACGGCGGACAAGTTTGGCGGCGGTTTTCCGGCGGCGAAGAATCGTTGCGCCGCGCCGTTGCGGAATGCGGCGGCGATGTTTTGGACGACGAAGAACAGCGCGATTTTTGGCGCGCCATTAACGAACACCAACATCCGTTTTTTGGCGGCGAAGAAAATTTGTGGCGTCTCGCCGTCCCCGCAATTTCGCCCCCGCAAAACGGCGACGATTTTATAGAATGGCACGGCGCGGTGCGCTGGCGGCGCGGCGATGCGGCGGCGGCAAAATCTTCGGCGCAAAAATCGGGCGGCGCGGCGACTCTGTTTCGCGCGCAAAACCCAAACGCCAACGAGCGTTTTCCCCTGCCCGCCCCGCCGGTGTTTAAAATTTACCGCAACTTAAAAAAAGCGTTTGACCCCGAAGATATTTTTAACCGCGGACGCCTTTACGATTTTTCCCAATGACCCGCCCGCTGCTTCTCGTCGCCAACACGCCCTCCGCCAACACCGCGCTGCTCGCCAAATCAGTAGCGGAGGGCGCGGCGGAATCGGAAATCGCGCAGCGCAGTTTGTCGCCGCCCGATGCGGCGGCGGAGGATGTTTTGGCGGCGCGCGCGATTATTATCGGCACGACCGAAAACTTCGGTTATATGAGCGGGCAAATCAAAGATTTTTTTGAACGCATCTATTATCCGTGCATGGAAAAAACGCATGCCCTGCCGTGGGCGTTATATGTGCGCGCCGGAAAAGACGGCGCGGGAACATTGCGCGCCGTCCAATCAATAGTATCGGGAATGCGCTGGCGGCAAATGCAGCCGCCGCTGTTATTAAAAGGCGAATGGCAAGAATCCTTCCCCGCCCAATGCAAAGAATTAGGCGCAACAATAGCCGCGGGAATTGCGGCGGGGATTTATTGATATTTTTT
>JBPCWY010000190.1:0-3725 GCA_051009035.1 Gammaproteobacteria bacterium | reverse complement strand
AATACAGACGGAATCCCCCTTGCCGGGGATCCGCCGAATATAATACCGTTTAGGAAATAAGCGGACATATCAATGCGTTTGTGTTGAATTGAAGCAATGCCCGGCGCCCGCGCCGGTTTTTGCCAATACAACGAAGGAAAAACCCATGAAAAAAGTATTATTTATTGCGTCATTTTTCGCGCTGTCCGGGTGCGCCGCTTTACGCGCCGAGCAAATTGCAAATATGGACGATTATGACTTGGTCTCTTTTGCTTTTGGTTGCGGCTGGGTTAGCCAGATTGCGCCCCAAATTATTGACCAGACGGAAGAATATATGGCGGAAATTAAAAACCGCGGTTTGCTGACCAAACGACAAATCTCCGTGCACGAATGCAACCGGGTCAATGTAGGCATGACAAAAATAGAAGTAATTGCGGCGGTCGGAAAACCCAGCGATGTAAGTTATTCCGGCGGCGTATCCGGAGAATCCGAGCAATGGATTTACAGAGGTCCGCAAACGACTAATTTTATAGTGAAAGCGCAAACATCTAAAGCTTTCAGGGGCTATCTATATTTTGACGGCGGGAAATTAACCAGCTGGCAATATTGACAAAAAAAATAATTCCGCGCTTTTGCCATAACGAAAGCGCGGAATTATTAATACGTTTTTAGAAAATTGGTTTACCTTCTGGGGTAGGATTGATTTTATCCCATTTATAATTAAATACGCGCTGAAATTCAGCAGGGGCGTTTTCAGGAGCAATATGGCATCCGCCCGAAGGCAAACCGTTGTGCTTGCCAACTACTATGGCGGTTAAAATAGGAGTTCCTTTCCCCCGCTTCTCGCAGTAAGATTGTATATGCGCCAAAATTGGTGCAAGGCCTTGTCTGGGAACACCTATTAGTTTTCCCAAATCATCATAGGTAATTGTTTGCCCATGCCGCGCGGCCCATACTAAAACCGCCCATATTTGCACTGCCCGCTGTTTTCCTGTCATGTTTTTCCCTTTCCGCCCATTTTGAGCGAATATAAATATATCAAATAATCCGCCAAAGGTCAACATCCCCGCAAAAATACAAATCAACAATGCGTAAATGCCCTTTTAATAATTTCCCCGCAAACCGAATGGGAAACTGGGACATGGTGGTATCCTTGCAAAAAAATACCCAAAAATTCGCGCAAAAACGCCCCCAAAAACGGAGCGGGTGAAGGGAATCGAACCCTCGTTCTCAGCTTGGGAAGCTGATGTTCTGCCATTGAACTACACCCGCAACTACATCCGCGTTTCGCGGACAAAAACAAGTATAATCCCGCATTATACCACTGGAACGATTGCATGGCTGTTTGCGTTATTCAAGTTAACGGGCGGCGGCGGGAAATTGCCGCCGGCGCGACCGTCTCCGTTTTGCTCGCCGAGCTGCGCCTCGGCGGGCGCAAAATCGCCGTGGAAAAAAACGGCGCCATCGTTCCCAAAAGCCGCCGCGATTCCGAAACGCTCGCCGCCGGCGACGCCGTGGAAATTGTCGGCGCGGTGGGGGGCGGATGAGCGGTTTGCCGCTGACGATTGCCGGACGCGAATTTTCCTCCCGCCTGCTGGTCGGTACCGGAAAATACGCCGATTTTGCCGAAACGCGCCGCGCCGTTTCCGCCTCCGGCGCGGAAATTGTCACCGTCGCGGTGCGGCGGACGAATATCGGGCAGGAAAAAAACGAGCCGTCTATTTTAGAATCGCTGCCGCCGGGGACGACGGTTTTGCCGAATACGGCGGGCTGTTATGACGCCGCCGCCGCCGTGCGCGTCCTCAAACTTGCGCGCGATTTGCTGGACGGCGAAAACTTTGCCAAGCTGGAAGTGTTGGGCGACAAAAAAACGCTGTATCCGGATGTCGCGCAAACTTTGGCGGCGGCGCGCGAATTGGTCGCGGACGGCTTCGCCGTTTTGGCGTACACCAGCGACGACCCGGTTGTCGCGCGCGAATTGGAAAATATCGGCTGCGCGGCGGTGATGCCGCTGGCGTCCCTCATCGGCTCCGGAATGGGAATCGTTAATCCGCACAATTTGCGGATTATTATTGAAAACGCAAACATTCCGGTCATCGTGGACGCGGGCGTGGGCGCGCCTTCGGATGCGGCGATGGCGATGGAAATGGGATGCGACGGCGTGCTGACGAATACGGCGATTGCGCGCGCCAAAAATCCGGAGCGCATGGCGGCGGCGATGCGGCAGGCGGTGATTGCCGGACGCGAAGGATTTTGCGCGGGGTTGATGCAAAAACAAAACGCCGCGCGCCCGTCTTCGCCCGATGCGGGAATTGTCGGCGAATAACGCGCCGCGCCCGCCCGCGTTGCCGCGCAGTTATACTTTGCGCGGCGGGCGCATTACGGCGGCGCAAAAACGCGCGCTGGAAATATTGCAGCCGCGTTATGCCGTCGCCGTTTGCGACATGCCCGATTGGGACGCGGTTTTTGGACGGCGCGCGCCGCTCGCATTGGAAATCGGAAGCGGACACGGCGAAGCGGCGGCGCATTTTGCCGCCGCGCATCCGCAATACAACTACGCGATTTTGGAAGTGCATCCGCCGGGTGTGGGCGCGTTGCTAAACAAACTGGCGGCGGCGGATTTGCAAAATGTGCGGATTATCCAAGCCGATGCGGCGGCGGCGTTGCCGCGCATGTTTGCCGGCGGTTCGCTGCATTGCGCGCGGATTTTTTTTCCCGACCCGTGGCCGAAAAAACGCCACCGCAAACGAAGATTAATTAACGCCGCATTTGCGGAATTGTTGGCGCAAAAAACCGCGCCGGGCGGCATGGTCCACTTGGCGACCGACTGGGCGGATTACGCCCGCCAAATCAAAGAATGTTTTTCCGCGCATCCGGATTTTGACGAAACCAAAACGCAAAACGCGCCCGCGCGCCCGCCCACCCGTTTTGCCGCGCGCGCAAAACAAGAAAAACGCGCGGCGGAAGACATGGTTTTTATCAGAAAAAGAAATTAAGAAAAAATGCGCGCCGGTATTGCGCGCCGTTTTTTTTATTCCGCGCAACAATAAATTATCGCGCATTAAAAACAATTCCGCTATTCCGAAAAATACGAAACCCGCCGCCTTTTTCTTTTAACGAAAGTTAAATTATTTTCCCCGCCCGTTTTTTGCGCAAATATTATTAATGCCGCAAATTGCCGCGGCAAAGCGAAAGCGTTGGGCGAAAATTAAATTAATACAAAACTACTTCCCATTCCCGCTTGCTTTCCATTCCCGCGAAAGCGGGAATCTCCTTGCCAGTTGCGTTTTGCTAAAAAATTAAAAACGCGGGAATGGCAAATATGCAATGAAAGTTATATTTTTCTACACGGCGGACGGCAAAGAGATTCCTGCTTTCGCAGGAATGGAGAGACGGAGGAGAACGGCAGCGAGGGGAAACAGCGGAAAAGGAAGCCGTTTTTTATTTGTTTGCGGTAATGCGGTAAATTTTTTCGCGGAAAAAATTTCGCGGGAATCTCTTTATCGGTTGTATTTTGCGCGAAAATTAAAAACGCGGGAATATTAATTTAATTTGCAATTTGCAATTTATAATCCGCAAATTAAATATGCAATTCGCGAAGGCGGAATTTTTACCGCGGCAAAAAAATTAAAGGCGCGATGCTATCATCCGCAGTTGGCGGTTTAATTCCGCGAGCAATTCGGGGACTTGGACGAGGTCCGGATTTTCGCGCCGCACTTCGGCGATTAACGCGTTGCTTTGGTTAA
>JBPCWY010000189.1:0-4113 GCA_051009035.1 Gammaproteobacteria bacterium | reverse complement strand
GCGCGCCGCCTATCCTGTCCATTAGACGACCGATGTCATAATGTGGAGGTGTTTCAACCTCCTGCGAGTAGGGTCATGATTTTTACCGATTTAACTCTCTGTATCCCTTACTCCACCGGGAACCGCTACGGGTCTATTGCTGATAGGGATACCCCAAACTGTCGCTTAGTCCCGGACTTCCACAAGGCGGTTGAGACAAACTTCCTCAGATATTCCCTATTGGTGAGATGTTGTCTTCATCTTCGAATCGGCTGCGCTCGTCTCCACACAAGATAACCGCTTCAGTTGGCGCAAAGAACAGTGTGCAATCGCCAACCGTAACCCAGCCGACCCAGCCGTGACTCTCAGGGTGTTCATAATGACCACAATCGCCATCCTCACCGAGAGCTATGAGCAAGGCCGACAGGAGGTATTGAACGGCCATACCTCGGTAGTCGGCTGGTGTGAATTCAGGATGAGCTAGGTACGCCTGGCTCACTTTACGTAAGCCGTCTCTGAGTATTTCTAGTAATGACATCTGCTTCGTTTTCCTTATAATGGGAGAGGACAAGGTACAACTCTGGGGGAGTCCTCCTATGTAGGATAAAACCTTGTCCTCTCAGTGGTGGAAACCCCACCTGCTACTATTATACATTACACCATCAACATTAGCAAATGATTAAAGTGTTGTTGCACGGAGGGTTGGGGCCTGCTGGGGGAAAGGGGAAAGCCCCCAGAGGGGGGTCCGCTGGGGGCCGTCAAGGAACTCGCTATGAAGATTTAATGTGACCGGCTTGCCACTGACAGTATACCTTAAGGTTTATGTCCTGGCAAATTGAAAACCCCCAAGGGGCCAGCAGCGCGGCTGAAGGCTCCAAGAGGGCGTGCCTGGGCATTATACCAGGGACCGATTTCTAAAGCAAAACCCCCAGCTGTAGGCCAGTCAGTTGGGGGTTTGCCTAGAAAGGAGGTGGAAGTATATAAAGAAAACCCGGTATCCCGCTCCGTAGTATACTACGAGCTCGCACGTAGGTCAAATAACCAAGCGGGTGAAGCTTAGAAAGTACCGGAGTCCGGCTGACCGCTGCGGCCGACGCCCGCCCGATTGCCTACTTGCAGTGTGCCCACCAGTGACTCGGTTGGCGCTTGCCGCTGCAATTAACCGCATAACTGCGCTGGAGGCGGCAACGTTGGTGCCCGGGTTTACCGCTTTGATCTATGATGTAAGTTGTTTTAATTTTCACCTTTGGCTCCTGGGGAGTTGGGAGCAGCTCCAGTCTCGCTTGACGCTGGAGGGGTCTGGGGCTGCTCCATCACGACGACACAACTCCTTCTCAGTGTACCTCACCCCGGAGTAGAAGTCAAGTAGTATCACCACTCCTCCAGCGTATTGGTCGTAAGTCCTCACGATCTGGTGTTATCGGCAAGGCTCCTCGACGTTTCCTCTTACGTAGCTCTACCAAGAACTTAGCAGTGACCTGCTGGGCTCCTTTGCGAAGGGCACGGCTCTTAACGGCTGAGGTGATGTCGTAGTGATCATTGTGATACCACTCGCGCTTGAGGCCCAGGTCGTCTGCGAACCGGTGTAACTCGGTGTCGGTGTCGGCCATCATATGGAACCAGATACGGTTCCCTACCCGGTGAGCAAAGTCATCGACGTATACGGTCACCAATCACCTCCATCACTTGGTATATCTAACTCGGCCACGATGCATTCCTGGTCCACACCCCCTGTAGAAGTTCTAAGCTGTTGGCCGTCATCACCATACCTCATAACATAAAGTCTGCCATCGGCTGCGAATAACCACAACGAGTCCGGCCAGTGCCGGACGGCTTTCTTTAGCGTCTCGATGGCGAGATTTTCGGCGTTAGTCATCAGAACTGACCCCCCTCCCCAGACGGGCAAACGTCCGCTCAAACATTTGGTTGTGAGTCTTGGCTAGGACTAAAGAGCCTTGCTCCCCTGCTTCGGTGAGCCAAAGGGTCTTTTCTCTAGCTCTGCGTCGGATGAGGATGCGTAGCATCTGGGCCAGGCTAATTGGAACTTCCATCTCTTGGTCAGCCAGGGCTTGGAGGGCTGTGCGCTCCTGATCGTTCATCTGAAATGTGAATGATGTCCTCTTGGTCACGTGGCCTTCCCCTTGATTGCTTGGCGTAGCTCCTCTGCTACGTACCTGGCACCACTGGTGGGCCAGTGAGAATGGTAACACTCCACGTAGTGCAAAGCCCGCTTGAGTGTGGTGTCCATCTCGTTCTCGTCCGGCTTGTATTGTTGTTCGTCGGCCTCTAAAGGTTCGAACTGGGCAGCCATCCGTTCGATGACCGGTGTGATTGCAAGGTCGCTCTCCCTAAAGGCTCTCCTCAAGCACCTGTCCTCTGAGGTACCGATCACTTTGAACTTGGTTTCCCAGTCTTGTGAGTGCCATTCGTCCCGGCGCTTACGGGTGGTGTTGGTGGCGTCCAGGATGACGGTGGCGTGGCCTGCCAGGAATAAGGCCCTGACCATCACCTTGGCCGTGGCCCACACAAATGGCTCTGCTCGGCTGATGAACCGCTCGCCGTGGATGGCAAGGCGTATGGCATCGGGGTTGACGATGGGCCAGAGCTGTTGCCGGGCCCAGGTGGTCTTGCCGGATCGGGGGAGGCCAACTATAACGATTAAAGTGTTTTCGTGGTAGGTCACGCTTACTTCTCCTCACCTGGGTTTCTAAGATCATGGGCGGTCTTTCGCATTGGCGTTAATGGTGAAGACCAGTCAACCCAAAAGCGGTCGTGGTAGCTAACCATAAAGGTCTCACCATCCTCCTCATACAACACGTGCAAGCAGCCATCCACAATGGCCGCCCACAGCGCCTCTTTGCAACCCGGGGTGCCTGGCTCTGCAAAGTCTGGTCCGTAAAACCTACGAGCTCCTAACTTACCCTCCTGGCCGATACGCACGTGGTTGGCTTTGTGGAAATCAATAGTTACTGCAAATATGGGTTTCTCCACTAAATAGTCTCCTTACTTTGTGGGGTCTCACCGGGCAGGTTAGAATTGTAAAACCCGTAGCCAGTAACCTTGATGGTTCCGGCCTCTAACCCCTCGGTTATTTGTTGAACTTGAAAATCTCCTATCTCTGAGACGGTGTCTACCCAATCTCCACATTGAGAACAATAGTAGCTACTATCAAGAGCGAAGAATAGAGAGTGGGGACAATGTACTATGTAAATGGTGTACGACTCACTCTGTAATTCGATGTTGTGTCTCCTTGTTTTTGGTTTAAGTCTGCTTGATTATTATATCACGGTTGGTCAAATGGGTCAAATAACCTTGGGCTGTCTTAGGTCAAATAGCGTGTCAAAAGGCTGGTCATTTGGGGAAGGGGGCTTTTTGGGGGGAGTTCTGGGTTTTTTGGGGGGCACTAACAACCTACACTACACTACTTAACCTACCAGACCCCTCCTCTCCTACATCACCTCTCCTTTCCCATTCCCCTGCCTCTCTCATATCTCTACACTACTACACATAACATATACATACTACAGTACACACGTATCGCCCACAGTCCTGCACTCCCCGCGCACTACACGATGCGAACGTTCGCCCGCTCGTTTGTTCTGCCTCGCCCACGTATGCACACCCTCCTACCCCCTGGCGTGGAGTGAGTACCTGCATCTCACCCACGTGCTCCTCTCTCTACACCTGGGCAATCGCTACGTATCGGGCCGATCATTGTCTGCACTCAGGAGTTCATTCGCATAGCGCGTGGTCCCCGGAGAACAGCAGAACTTCGGGGGGAATTACGCGAACCCTTACACATTACACTTTTTACGATCAGATCTCACAACCCATATAGGCACTTCTGACTACCTTAACCAAATATTTCAAACTTTCTTTTGTATAATAAAGGTAGAGATAAAGTGTAATAGTGTAATACCCTACTACATCTAGTACCTTGCAAAGTGCAACTATACTACATATAGTGTCTTGGTATTACACTTCTGCATTACACTTCCCAAGTGAGAAGTGTAATAATCTACTGAGAAGTGTAATGATCTTGAACACGTGTTCAGTATCTCAGCCTAAGTGGTGAGTCGAGTATACAGTCTTAACACCTCACTTTACATTAATCTTTACCCTATAGTATAGAGG
>JBPCWY010000188.1:0-6066 GCA_051009035.1 Gammaproteobacteria bacterium | reverse complement strand
AGAAGGCACGGCGGCGGAAGAATTAAAAGCGCCTTTGGAAGCGATGGGGCATAAAATTAACATTCGGAAATTAACCAGCGGCTTGCACGCCGTCCAAATCATCCGAGTAGAATCCGTTTTGGAAGCCGGCGAAACCGCCGCGCAAATTTTCGGCATGCCCTACACCGTCCGCACAGTCAAAAAAGAATTACGCGGCGCGGCGGACCCGAGGCGCGAAGGCGTCGCGCTGGGCTTGTAATTTAATTTCTTCCCGTTTTCTCGTTCCCAAATAAATTTAGGAACGGGGATTTAATATAAACTGTGGCGGGCAATTTTACGCGGCTTTGCCGTAAAATTAAGAAAGCAGCCGGTAAAAAATCCACCATGTCAAAAGTAACGTCCAGCCGAATTGCCCGAATATCCAATGCTTATTGGATATTAAGACGAACAAGTGTCCCGCCCAATATATAGAATAATACAGCACCATCCCTATTGCCGGAACGACAAGAAGCGTGGTCCTGTTAATAATGCCATGGTATACGAAAAAAATCCAATACCAAAATAAAAGCGCTATTGCCAATGCCAATGCCGCCGCCGTGTATCTTTGCGCGGGGTCGTTGCTTTTCTGTTCGTCTCGCGGAATAAGAAATCTCGCCCTCGTTCCATGATTCTGCAATGTCGCCAGCCCGGCAACGCACAAAAACGTCAACACTAACGAAAACAAAGCCATCGTTTCCTTAAATGAAACAAATGAAAGCAAAGCCATCGCTTCAAATGAAAGCAAAGTCATCGTTTCCTCAAATACGGTCATTTTTTACCCGCCGGCGGCGTTTAAGGTTTGCAGGAATTTGTCCGCCGATTGGTAGCCGTTGACGCGCACGCCCGGAATTATTTCGCCGTCCGCGCCGAAAAATAAAATCGCGGGCGGGCCGTATAAACCAAACTCCGCCAACAACGCTTGATGCGCTTCGTTGTTTTCCGTAACATCGGCGCGCAATAAAAGCATCGGTTGCAGCCGCCGCAACACCCGCGCATCGGCGAAAGTAAACTTTTCCATTTCTTTGCACGAGACGCACCAGTCGGCGTAAAACTCCAGCATCGCCGGACGGTTTGCCGCGGATAATTCGCGCCGCAATTCGGGCAGCGAATGCACCGGCGCAAATTGCGCCGCTTCCGCGCTTTTGCCGCCGCCAAAATTTGCAAGCGGCGCCAACGGGTCGCGCCCGCCGCCCGCCGCGCCGAGTATCATCGCGCCCCCCCACAGCAATGCTACGATTCCCAAACCGCGCGCAAAACGCCGCATATTTCCGCCGCCGCCTTCGCCCCATAACAACACGCCGCAATACGCCAGCAAACCGCCGTAAAGCAACAACGCCGCCGCGGCGGGCAACAGCGAAGAAGACACCCACACCGCCGCGCCCAATAATAACGCGCCGGAAAGTTGTTTAATATCGTTGGTCCACGCCCCGGCGCGCGGCAGGAGTTCGCCCCCGCCGATTCCCGCCGCGGCGAGCAGGACGCTCATTCCCAAAGACAAAGACAACAACGCCAGCCCGCCGGTAACCGCGTCTCCGGTGCCGCCGATATACACCAGCGCGCCGATTAGCGGCGCGGCAACGCACGGACTCGCCACCGCCGCCGATAATGCGCCCATCGCAAACGCGCCGCCAAGCCGTCCGCCGCCGCCGCCCATTCCGGCGCGGCGCATAAATGCGGGCGGGCGAATGTCGTATAACCCGAACATGGAAAGCGCCAACCCCGCCAGCAAAACGGAAGACGCGATGAGAACCGGCGGACGCTGCAAAAACGGCGCAAGCAATTGCCCGGATAATCCGGCGGCGATACCCAGCATCGTATAAGCGGCGGCGACTCCGCCGATATAGGCGGCGGTTAACGCCCCCGTCCGCCGCCGCCCGCCGCCGCCGCTAATCACGCCCAACAATATCGGCAACATCGGCAACACGCAGGGCGTAAAAGAAAGCAATACGCCAAAACCAAAAAACAGCGCGATGATTTGCCAAATATTATTTTCGGCAAGCACCGCGGCGGCATCGGCGGCTTCGTCCGCGGAAGCGGGCGCAGTTTTAGATTCAGTTGCAGATTTAGTTTTGGATTCGGATTTGGATTTAGTTTCGGATTCGGATTCGGCGGTTTTGTATGCGGCGTTTGGGGCGGCGGACAAACCGGCAATTGGCGCAAGCGGCGCGCCGCCCGTTTCCAGCATGGCAACATGCGTTTGGGGCGGATAACAAATACTTAATACTTTGTCGCACCCCTGCGAAATAACGCGCAATTCATAACGCCCTTCGCCGCGGATTTTTGCCGACAGGGTCGCGCTGTTGTGGTAAATATCGGTAATGCCGAAAAACGGGTCGTCATAATTTTCGGCGGGCGAAAAAGACGCTTCTTCCACCGCAAAACCGGGCGTGGAAACGGCGAGGCGAAACTGTTCCCGGTAAAGATAAAAACCTTCGGGCATGGTAAAAACGGCGCGCGCTTCTTGTCCGCCGCTTTCGGCGGAAAATGCAAACACCGCTTCGGGCGGCAGCGGGTCTATGCGCGATTCCAATTGCGCTTCGGAAACCGGGGAAGAAATTGGCGCGCTTTGGGATTGGGCGGCGGCAAAAGGCGCAAGCCAAAACAACGCCGGCGCAAAAACGCCGAACGCCATTAATTTTCGCATTCGTCCCGTCATTGCAAATATTCGGGCGCAACCGGAATCAACCGGCAACGCGATTAATTTCCGCGGGTTTTTTGGCAAAGATTTTTTGCATCGTGGCCTCATGAAGAGCGAATAAATAACATTGCCATTATACGCCTTTCCCCCGCCGTTTCGTCTCCGCGCGGTTTCCGAATGTATCAAAATGTATTCCGCTTTTGCCGCTTGCGGGATTGCGGCGGGTAAAAAATTCCGGCGGCGCGCAAAAATGCGGGCGGCGGACGGCTTTCGGCGGGGCGGCGGTTTTAACGGCGGGCGATTCTTTTTCTTCGCAAACTTCGCCCCGCCGATAGTAAACCGGGCGGTAAGCGGGTAAAATGTTAACGCAGGCGGCGATTTTGCCGTCCGCTAATTGCCGGGCGGTTTCGCGCGCCGCCGTTTTAGGCGCGTTGCAAAACGCCGCCGTCGCCGCCGTTTGCGAAAGGGAAAAAGATGCCATTGCCGTTAATTATACTGCTGCTTGCGCCGCTATTGGATATTTTCCTGCTGTTGCGCTGGCTTTTTGATTCGCCGCTTGCCGCCGGATTATATTGGGCGGCGGCAACCGCGCTCGGCATGCTGTTGTTAAAATTCGCCAAAATCGGTTTTGCCGAAATGGCGGCGCGCATGCGCGGCGGGCGGGTGCAATTGTCCATGTTCGGCGGTTTTGCGGCGATTTGGTTTGCCGGGGCGTTGCTGTGTTTTCCGGGATATTTAAGCGATGCGGCGGCGCTTGCGGTTTTTGTCATGTCGTTTTTTGCCCGCAAAAAGAACGCCGAAGAAGAAAACCGCCCGCTGGAAATAGAAGCCGAGACGGTGGATTCCGATGAACGCGAAAATTGACAAACGGCAGGCACGGCGCGCGTTTTCCCGCCATTCGGGAGGAGGCGATTTGTTTGCGCTAATCGCCCGGCGGCTGGCGGCGCGGCTGGACGAAATTGACATCCGCCCCGGATGGATTGTGGATATTGGCGGCAACGGCGAAGACATGGCGGAGCGTTTTCCCGCCGCCCGCGTTTTGGCGGCGGATTTTGCCGCGCCCCGTTTGCGCCGCCGCGCGCGGATTTTTCCCGTGCTGGCGGACGCCGAAAACCTGCCGCTGCAAAACGGCGCGGCGGATTTGGCG
This sequence comes from Gammaproteobacteria bacterium, assembly GCA_051009035.1. Lineage (GTDB taxonomy): Bacteria > Pseudomonadota > Gammaproteobacteria > Tethybacterales > Persebacteraceae > Persebacter. The sequence continues at coordinate 2,263 of JBPCWY010000188.1, read as the reverse complement.
TGGTCCAACTTGTGTTTGGAATGGACCGACATGCAAAAATCCGCCGCCGAAGCGGCGCGCGTGTTGCGCCCAAATTCGGGGTTGTTTATCTTCAGCGTTTTGGGGCGCGACACTTTGCGCGAAACGCGCGCGGCATTCGGCGAAAACGGGCGGGTGCATCAGTTTGCCGACATGCACGACATCGGCGACATGCTCGCAGGCGGCGGTTTTACGGAGCCGGTATTGGAAACCGAGCGCATATCGTTAACCTACCGCGCCCCCGCGGACGCCCTGCGCGAAATTCACCGCGCGGGTTGCGGCAACGCATTAGCGGCGCGTCCGCGCGGATTAATGGGGCGGCAAAAATGGCAAAACGCGCTCGCCGAATACGCCCGCCTTTTTTGCGGCAAAGACGGACGCGCGCGCGCCACCTACGAAATCATCTACGCCGCCGCATGGCGCAAACCCCCGCCGGGCGAAAGCCCCCTGCATTTCGTCAAAAAATAACGCCGCAAAACCGCCAGCCGCGTTTTTGGAAAACGGCGCAAGTATTAAAAATATCTTCGTCCAATTCCCCTTTTTCCGTCTCCAATCCCCCCTTTTTCCGTCATTCCTGCGAAGGCAGGAATCTCTTGCGGAGTTTTAGAGTCAGTAAAAGATTCCTGCCTTCGCAGGAATGACGGCGGAGGGGCAGGTTTGCGGGCGGGGCGGGTTGTAAGCGAGGTGAAGTTGCGAATGGGGCGGGAATGGCATGAATTAAATTAACATTCTCGTCCCTACGCTCCAGCGTTGGGATGCATACCGGCGGCGTCTCGCCGCCTTTCGCCGTTTGCGGCGGAATTGGATGCAAACCGCAAGCCGCCTAATCCCGCCCCCGCCGCCGTCATTCCCTCTCCGCCGTCATTCCTGCGTAGGCAGGAATCTTTTACTTATTCCGCAATTCCGCAAGAGATTCCTGCCTACGCAGGAATGACGAAGAAGGCGGGCGAAAAAATTGCGGCAAGGGTTAAAAAATGCCGTTTTTGTGTTTTAATAAAAATTGATAATGCAGAAATACAAGCTACCCCCTTGCCGGGGGTGCCGCTTAATACAATACCTCCGGGAAACGGGCGGCGGTATCACGACAGCTTGTTGATGCATTATCAGCGCCCGGCGCTCGCGCCGGATTTTTGAATCAAGAAAGGCGGGACCATGAAAAACATTACCATTCTTTTTTACGCCGTTTTGGGCGGGTTTATTCTTGCTAGTTGCGGCGGGAGCGGAGGAGGCGCAACCGCGCCTTCCACCGAATCCCCCGCCGCCGAGCAACGGGTGATTGCTTTGAATGACGCGGACGAAGTGCGGGCATTGCGGGCGGCGGGACAAATTGGTTCTTCAATCGGGAATGACGCCCACACAATTACGGTTGTATTAACGCAAACCGAATATGACGACTTGCTGAAAATTTTGGAGGCATACCGCAACAACACGGTCACGGTAATTATTGACCCCCGGGACAACTTGGATGACCCGGGCGATCCGGATTATTGCTATCAAAACTCCGACGGCACATGGATATGCGTGAAATATCCTGAAGGATACCCTGAATCCGGAGAACTTATCACAACGGATATATCCCCGACAAACGGACTGCCATATCGGCATGAAACCCGGCTTTGCGGCTCTGAAACTGGAATAATTTATTACAGAGGCAACGCGCAAGACGCTTCGGAAATTCGCATGATGTTTGGCGATTCTTGGTCTATCCCGTATTACGCATTAGAAAGAGGCGGAAAAATCATGGTTCCGTCCGACTTCGGCGAAATTTATTTTGATGTGCTGGATAACGGCGGATTAAAATGGAACGAAGAAAAATCCGGCAGCGCGCTGTTTTCAAGCGATAACTTATTGATTGCTTTTGAAGGCACCCCCTCCGAATGGAGAGTTTTTCAGCAAGGCACAGATTTATACGTTGCAAGCCCGGTGCCCGATTCCGATTTTATCGATCCCAATCAATTCACATGCGAACACCAAAAGTATCTTTTGCCCGGTGACTTTGCATTTCCGGAAAATATGTTTCGCATTCCCGATGGAAAAACCGTATTTTCCTTGCGCGGAAATTTGCGCGGACACATGGACGAAGCCGCCGCTTTGCGTTTGGATAATTTCTTTTTTACCTCCGATTCGGAATTGCGCGATTTGCATTTGGAATACCGCGCAACGCCTTTCCAAAACGATTCTTTCGCCCTGCATGCGGACGGCGGTTTTCGCCGCTGGGGGCATAACGATACCAACGCCGCCTATT
>JBPCWY010000187.1:0-3083 GCA_051009035.1 Gammaproteobacteria bacterium | reverse complement strand
GTATTGAGGGTTCGCGGCTTAATTTTTCGCGCAGGGTTTTAACGCCGTCCAGCGTTGTTTTGGGCAATCCGAGAACATCTATTAAAATAATTTTGTCCAATTCGGCGCGCGCCGAATCTTCATTAATGCGGGAAAACGGCAAAAATTCTTTCGTTTTAATCGCATTAAAACCCCGCCGAGCCGCCGCCAACTGCGCGGACGAAAGCGCGGTTAAATCCAAAACGGGCATGGTCGGCAGGCGCGACAAACTGATTCTGCCGCGCCCTTCCTGTTGTTTGCTCGCCCACCACCAATACAAAAGCAATCCCAAAGTGGAATTTCCCCATAAGGCGTAAGCGCATTCCTGCCCAGAATTTTTAAGAATTATATTCGCCCACGCCGTCCCGCCGATAGACGCTTTTTCCGTCATTGCGACCGCCAGCGGCTGGGAATTAAACTGAAAATCTACATTATGATGGGCGCGTCCGGCGGTTTGCCAAATCGCGAGTGCCCTGTCCTCCGCTTCTTTGCCGATGACTTCCCCTCGGCTGTCCGGCGCGACAACCATGCGCGTTTCTCTTTGCGCGTCATGTTTCCATAAACACGGATAGGTCGGCGCGGTTTTTTCGGACAACGGCAAAATATCAAAAGGCCCGCGCCCTCTTTTTGCCTTGCTCCCGGGAAGCCGCAGTTGCGCGTAAATATCGCGGTGCAAAAAACCGCGCTCCGCGAATTTTCTAAATTGGCAAACAGGAATATTAACCGTTTGATTTTTTAATTGGCGGGGAAGCCGCAAATCGCCTTCAATTAATCCATAAACAGTTTGCGCCAAAGACAAATCGCGGATTCGCGCAATGCCCCAAGGTTCAACCGCCGCCCGCGGAAGCGGCGCGTTCATAATTCCGCCGATTTCGGTTTTGCCCGCAAAAACCGGAGTCGCGCCAATCAACCCGTCTTCCAATTTATTAATTTTGCCGCGCATCGCCCGTTTTATGGCGCGCGCAAATTCCACCGATTCAATTTCCGATTCGGGGCGTTTGGTTAGCACGGTAAAAACGCCGCGCGGATTTTCGCGCGGTGCGCCGTTGCGCCCGTTAATTCTTTTGCCGATAAATAAAATTTCCGCCATGCCGGTATCGGCGGAAAACGAACACTCTTCGCTTTGCGGCAACGCCAAACTTATAACGCAAATCTCGGCGTAATCCCGCGCCCACATTGCGCGGACTTTTTTCCAGCTTTCGCCCGCCATTGCGCTCAACGGCAAAACCAAAGCAACGACTCCGTCTTGGCAAACCATTTTATCCGCCAGCGCGATAAAATCGGTCGCAATTCCGGCATTGCCGTGCGCGCAAGTATTTTTTCGCAACTGCGCGGAGCGGGCGGCGAGCGCTTTTTGCGCTTGTTTGCTCATGCCAAATCCCGCCCAAACCGGATTGGGAATTTCGCCGTGCGCGCCTTCGTGGTTGGTGGAGCGGGTAAACGGGGGATTCATAATAACTAAATTATGCGTCCGCCATTCAATCTCGCGCGTTTTTGCGCGCTTTTCGCCGCCGCCGGTTTGTTTTGCCACCGCCGTGTCAAATACCGGCAAAACCGACTGCTCGTCAAGTAATTCCAGAGAGCCCGTGGAATATTTTTTCTTTTCCGTCAAGCCATAAACGAGCGTAAACAAACGGGTATCGTTAAACTTAACCGCGGGATACATGCCGGAAAGCATGGACGCGGTTAAATGCACGGCGGCGGGCATAACATCGCAACCGACAAGCGCGTTTTCCATCATGTCCGCATGCGTCTTTTTTGCGTTGCCGCCATGCTTTTCATGCAATTCGGCGGTGCGCTGGTAAGCGGCGGCAAGCAGGGTCCCCGTGCCGCAGGCAAAATCGGCAATGCGGTATTCTCCCGCGTCTTTTTCCCACTTGCCGCCCGCAAAAGGCGCGCTTTCGGGGACGGCAAGATTCGCCAGCAGAGTCGCGGATGCGGGGCGGGTATAAAAAGTGGCGAGATATTTTCGGTCGGCGATTAGCCGCTGAAATACGCGCCCGGATAAATCATGAGAACGGACAACGCCCTCTTCTATTAACTGCTCCGCCGTTTCGTGCAGGATATGTAAAAAGGGATGCAGAACGGGCAACGGAGTCATGACAAGAATTCTTCGCGCGATGTCAAAAATCGGCCAGTAATTAATTTGCAGGATTTTTTTCCATTCGTCAATTAAATGAACGCTGTTAATTTTGCCGGAAACCGTCCGCCCCATTTCGGAAAGCGGGCGAATTCCCTGAAACCCCGCAAGGTTATGATGAAACACAAAGGCGTTAATAATTATCAACATCGCCATGCGGCGCGTTTGTTCGCCTTCGCCGTATTCTTGCTTAAACAACTGCGCCAATTTTTTCGGAATGTCGGCGCGAAAATCAATCGCGTCTTTCATTTTCTTGGACGCGCTTTGCACGCCATGCTCAAGAGAGATAACCGCCTTTTGCACCGCATCGGCGGGAATGGATGCGCGGTAAACAAAATCTGCCACATCGGATAATTTACCGGACAACCATCCGAATTTCGGAAAGCGCGAATAATCTTTGGGGCTTTTGCCGGTTAATAAAGCGTAATCATATTCGGCGGCTTTGGCGGCGTTTTTTAATTTCCGCGAATCCATAAGTTTCAATTCCGCCGGAGAACGCAAGGCGATTACGGTTTGCACCATCTCGCCGCCGTCTTTCATTATCCCGCCAAGCCGGTCGGCGGCTTCTTCTTCCACGCCGCGCGCTGGAAAATACTCGTTTTCAATTAGCACCGGCGGACGGGATTCCTGCCAAACGACAATATCCGGACGCTCGCTACTGCCGCGCACAACGCCCGTTTCTTCGGCGATAACCCGCCAGTTGCGGCGCATGCCGTTCAAAATGTCGGCGATTTTTCCGTTAAGTAATTCTTCAATCCTTGGCATGCCAAAATTATAACCTTTTTCGCCTCCAAAACGGGGCGAAATAGCGGGGGCGGGTTTGCGGCGGGGCGCGAAATGTATTATAATGGCGGGGCGGGTCGGTCCGCATGGCATGGCGAAAACCGGGTCAGATTCGGAAGGAAGCATCCCTAATTGCCCCCTG
>JBPCWY010000186.1:0-8142 GCA_051009035.1 Gammaproteobacteria bacterium | reverse complement strand
AAAAAATCGTCGCAAGCGGCAAACAGCGGCGCTTTTTCCGCGGCGGGAAGTTTGTCCGGCGTGATGTTGGCGCAGCGGTTGTTGTCCGCCGCCAAAAACAGCAGCGGGCAATAATTTAAAACAAAATGGGCGGCAAAAAAATCTTCGGCGCGCGGATAACGGGCGGCAAACAATCCCCACAACCGCCGCCCGCTGGCTTCGCTGCGGGGGCAGTCAAATCCCAACACCGGGCGTTTGGGATGCGTCCCCGGCGGGGGCGAAATTGCGCCGGAAATTTTCATCCAGCCGCGCACGGCGGCGACTTCGCCGAAGGGGATTCCGGTTTGCGCCATGCCCCACGGACCGGGATTCATGCCGACAAAAAGCGCGCGTTTCGGCGCGGCGGCAAATTTTTGCAAATAGGCGCGGTGCGGCTCCCAGGCGTATTCCAGCGGGCGGTAAACATGCGTTACCGGCGCGCCGAAACGCATTTTTGCGGACGTCGCGGCAAGCGTTTTTGCGGCGGCGGCGAGGCGGCGGGCGGGCGCGGTTATGGTAAAACTTCCGGCAATTCGGCAAGGGACGACACCGTTTTGTCGGGACGGAATTCGTCCCACGGGTCAAACGGCGCGCCGCGTTGCAACCACGCCGCGCGCCAGCCGGCGGCGCGCGCGCCGATGATGTCAAACGGATTCGCCGAAATCAGCCAGGTGTCTTCGGGGCGGGATTCGGCGCGGCTCAAAAAACGGGCGTATACTTCCGGCGCGGGTTTAAAAGATTGCACTTCGTCCGCGCTGACAATACCGGCGAAAAAACCGGCGAGGCGGTTGTGCGCGAGAATTTTTTCCACCGCCGCCGTTTCGCCGTTGGAAAAAGCAAACAAGCGGCGTTTTGCGAGGTTTTGCAAACACGGCGCGGCGTCGGCAAACGCCGGAAGCTCGCCGTAAATCGCGAGCAATGCGGCGCGCGCGGCGGGGGAAATATTTTCCCGCCGCTCGGCGCATACAAATTCCAGCGCGGATTTGGTGCATTCGGAAAACGGGACATAGCGGCGCATCAGCGCGCGGCGGAATGAATATTCCAATTGTTTTTCGCGCCAGCGCGCGGCAAAACTTTCCGCGTCTTCCGCGCGGTTAAGATGCGCGGCGAGCGGGCGCGCCATGCCGGACGGGTCCGCCAAAGTGCCGTAAATGTCAAACGCCAAAGTTGCGGGCATGGCGGCAGTATAGCACCGCGCCCGCCCCGCGCTTTGTCCGCCGGGCGAAAAAATATTATAATGCGCGGCGCGGCCAAATAGCTCAGTCGGTAGAGCAGAGGACTGAAAATCCTTGTGTCGGCGGTTCAATTCCGTCTTTGGCCACCCGTTTGAATATATGAAAAAAATCGGTTTTATTCTCGCCCTCGCCGCCGCGTTTGCGCCTTGCGCCGCGGCGGAAGACGCGGACATGACGGAAGTCATGCGCGGCATGTTTTTGTCGCAGTCCGGCGCGCACGCGCGCGCGGCGGCGTTGTTTGGCGAGCTCGGCGGCAAATTGCAAAGCCCGTCGTTATTGCGCGAAGCCCACCGCGAATCCCTCAACGCCCCGAACGGCAGGGAACAGGCGCTGCATTACGCCCGCCGCTGGCGCGAATTGGGCGGCGGCGCGGAAGCGGCGCAATCCATGGCGCGGCTGCTTTTTATGGCGGGGCGCAACGCGGAAGCGGAAAAAATTCTCGCCGAACTAAAAGCCGAAGGCGCGCTGGACGGCGAAACGCTTTTCGGATTGCTCCATTACGCCCCGGCAAACCAAGCCGCGTCTTTGGGGCGCGCGCTGTTTAATAACGACGCCAACGGCAATTTACTGCTCGCCAAACTCACCGCCCTGTCGGGCAATTATCCGGCGGCGCTGGACGCGATTACGCGCGGGCTGGCGCACGAAGATTTACAGGACGAATTTTATCTGTTGCGGGCGCGGATTGCGGGGCGCGCATCGCGCGGGGCGGCGTTGGAAGTTTTAACCGAATACCAAAACATGGGTTGTCCGGGGATTCCGCCCGGGTGCGAAGAGCAATCGGTGATTTACGCCTACGCGCTTTATGCGCGGGCGGACGAAGAATGGCGGCGCGCGCTGCTTTCCCCGCGCGAAGAAGAAAACGAAGCGGCGCTCGCCGCCGGAGAATTTATGGAAAGCGCCGGTTTTGCGCAGCGCGCGCGCCCGTATTACGAAGCGGTGCGCGGGCGTTTCTTTCGCGCCGATTTGGGGCTGGCGCGCTTGGCGCGGGACGCGGGGCGGGCGGAAGACGCGCTCAATATTTTGGACGCCGCGCCGGTGCAAAACGATTCCGAATTTGTATTGCGCGAAGCGACCGCCGCGGGGTTGATGCAGGAAGTGCGGGGCGCGGACGCCGCTTTGGAAAGAATCCGCCGCGCGCAACTCGCCGTGCCGGACAATTTTCAACTCATCTACCGCCATTCTTTTATCGCCGAACAAACCGGCGACATCAAAACGGCGACCGAACTTTTGGCGCGCCTGACCGAAATTTTTCCCAACAACGCGGACGGCTGGAACGCGCTGGGTTATATTTTAGCCAACCACAACATGCGCTTGGCGGACGCCGAACAGTATATTAAAAAAGCGCTGATGCTGGAGCCGGATTCGGCGAATATTTTGGACAGTTTGGGATGGGTTTATTACCGGCAGGGCAATTTGCGCGCGGCGGTGCGGCTGTTGCGCGCGGCGGCGGACAAATCCGATTCCGCCGAAATTGCGGCGCATTTGGGCGAAGTATATTGGCATTTGGACGAGCGCGAGCGGGCGCGCGCCGTTTTCACCGAAGCGAAATCGCGCGACCCCGAAAACGAAGTGCTGAATGAAACGCTGCGCCGTTTGCAGGTTGCGGATTAACGCGCTGTGCGCGCTGTTGCTTGCCGGTTGCGCCCCGCCCCCGCCCGCGCCGCAACCGGCGCAACCGGCGGGGGTGAAAATTTCCGGCATCGCAACCATCCGCGCGGACGGCAGACCGGCGCGGCGCGCGCGGTTGTCTTGGGAACGGACGGACGGGCGCGATATTGTGGAAATTAAAACGCCGCTCGGCACGACCCAAACGCAAATCGTCATGGAGCGGGACGAAATTATATTTTTTTCCGGCGGGCGCGAAATTCCGCTGCGCGAAACCGGCGGCGAAATGCAAAACTGGCTGTTAATTTTGCCCCCGCCGCAATCGCTCGGCTATTGGCTGCTGGGCGCGCCCGACCCGAATTATTCGGCGCGCGAAACTTTTATCCCGGACAAAATCGGCGCGGCGCGAATCTTCCAGCACGGATGGGAAATTGAATACGCCGAACGCGGCGAAGACGGGCGTCCGGCGCGTATTGAACTGCGCGCCACAGCGGAAGACGCGGCGGGCGCGCCGCAAAACGCGCGCGCGACTCTGGAAATTTTGCAATGGTTTGCCGTTCCCTGACCCTCCCCGCCCCGGCGAAATTAAATATCAACCTGCGCATTCTCGGGCGGCGGGCGGACGGTTTGCACGAAATTGACTCGGTGATGACTTTGGTGGATTTTGCCGATTCCGTTTCCGTGGCGCGGCGCGAAGACGGGCGGATTGTGCGGCGTTGGTCGCATCCGCAGGTGCGGGACGATTTGTGTGCGCGCGCGGCGCGGCTTTTGCAGCGCGTTGCGGGGGCGCGCGCCGGGGCGGATATTGCGGTGCAAAAAAAAATTCCGGTCGGCGGCGGTTTGGGGGGCGGCAGTTCCAATGCGGCGTCCGTTTTGCTGGCGCTTAATGTCCTCTGGCAAACGCGCCTGCGGCGGGGCGAATTGCGCGCGCTGGCGGCAAAAATCGGCGCGGATGCGCCGTTTTTTATTTTCCGCCGTCCGGCGCGGGCGCGCGGCGCGGGAGAGCGGCTGGCGGATACCAAAATATCGTTTTTACAAAAATATAAATACTACCTGTTAGTGTTTCCAAACGCCTTGGCGAGCAGTGCAAAAGTGTATGCGGAATACGAAAATTTGACATCGGGGCGCGCAAAGCGGAAAATAAGCGGCGTTTTGATTAATAATGTCAACCATCTGGCGGAAGCCGTGTTTCATTTGCACCCTCCCGTAGCCGAAGCGGCGCGCATATTGCGGCGGGCGGCGGGCGAGGCGCGGTTGAGCGGCGGCGGGGCGTGCGTTTATGCGGCGTTTTCCCGGCGGGCGGAAGCGCGGGCGGCGCAAGCCGCATTGCCCGCCGGATTAAACTCGGCGGTCGCGGCGGCGTGGCGGCGCGGCAAAAATGATTTATAACCGGCGGGGGCGAGAAATGGCGCGCGCAACATTTGCAATCTTGGGGAGTAGCCAAGCGGTAAGGCAGCGGGTTTTGATCCCGTCATTCGTAGGTTCGATCCCTACCTCCCCAGCTCTTCGGCAACGGACGGGCAAATGAAAGAAACGCCCGATTTTGAGAATTTGTCGCTGCTCGGCGGCGGCGCATGCCCCGATTTGGTCAAACAAGTCGCGAGCCATCTGCACACCCAGCCCGGACGGGTGCGCCTGCACCAGTTTTCGGACGGCGAAAGTTATGTAGAGTTGGACGAAAATGTGCGCGGCAAAACGGTGTTTGTTTTGCAAACGCTGAGCGTGCCGGCGAACGACAATTTAATGCAGTTAATGCTTTTGGTTGATGCGGTCCGCCGCTCTTCGGCGGCGCAAATTGTCGCGGTAATTCCCTATTTGGGCTACGCCCGCCAAGACCGCCGCCCGCGCTCCATCCGCGCCCCGATTAGCGCCCGGGTAATCGCCGACATGCTGACCGGAGTAGGCGTCGACCGGCTGCTCACCATAGATTTGCACGCCGAGCAAATTCAAGGTTTTTACCACATTCCGGTGGATAATATTTACGCCATGCCGGTGTTGCTGGGCGACATGGCGCGCGCCCTAAACCCGCAAACCGGGCTGGTTGTCGCGCCGGATATCGGGGGCGTGATGCGGGCGCGCGCTTTTGCCAACGCCCTCGGCACCGATTTGGCGATTATTGACAAACGCCGCCCGCGCGCCAATGCGGCGAAAGTCATGAATATTATCGGCGATGTGCGGGGCAAACACTGCTTTATTGTGGACGATATTGTAGATACCGCCAACACCTTGTGCGAGGCGGCGGCGGCGCTCAAAAACGCGGGCGCGCCGCAAGTGTGCGCCTACTGCACGCATCCGGTCTTGTCCGGCGGCGCGCCGCCGCGCATCGCCGAATCGCAAATAGACGAGCTGGTCGTCACCGACACAATTCCGGTATCAAGCGCGGCGCGCAATTGCGATAGAATCAAAGAATTGACCATCGCCCACATATTGGCGGAAGCGATTTCGCGGGTATATTGCAAACGCTCGCTGAGCAGTTTGTTTTCGTAACGCAAGATGCGTATAATGGCGGTGTTTTTTGGAAGCACTTGGGAGCAAGTATGGAACACATCGTAGAAGCGGCTGTCCGCACGCAAGAAGGGCGCGGCGCGGCGCGGGATTTGCGCCGCAAAGGGCGCGTGCCGGGCGTCATGTACGGGGCGGGGCCTTCCGTTTCGTTTTCGTGCGAGGCGCGGGATTTGGCGGCGCGCCTGTTGGACGAGTCGTTTTCCTCTTCGGTCGTATCGCTGCGTTTGGACGGCAAACTCCACCGCGCCCTGTTGCGCGAGGTCCAGCGCGACCCGGTGCGGCGCGATATTTTGCATGTGGATTTTCAGGCGGTGCGCGAAGACCGCGAAATCGCCGCGCAAGTCCCGCTCCATTTTATCAACGCGGATTCCGCGCCGGGAGTCAAATTGCAGCACGGCATCTTCACCGCGGTGGAAAACCAAGTCGCGCTGCATTGCCTGCCGCAAAACCTGCCCGAATACATTGAAGTAGACGCGGGCGCGCTGGAAATCGGCAAAAGCATCCACCTCAGCGAAATCGCCGCGCCGCCGGGCGCGCGTTTTGACGAAATCGCGCGCGGCAACGACCCGGTATTGGCGGCGGTTGTCGGCGCCGCCGCCGAAGAGCCGGAAACCGTGGAAACCCCCGAAGCCGCGGGCGAAGACGCGCCGGCGGAATCTTCCCAATCCGGACCGCCCCGATGACTTCCTCCAACGCCCCCGCCAGACGGCAATACACGCCCAGCGCCAAAGAAAAATACATGTCGCCGCGGCAGGAACAATATTTCATCGAGCAATTGCACAATATGCTCGTCCAAATCGGGTTAACCTCGGACAAAACGATTGACGCGTTGCGCGTTTCCGAAGCGGCGACTCCGGACGAAAACGACCGCGCCAGCAAAGAAGCCGATTTTGCGCTGGAACTCCGCGAGCGCGAGCGCGAAAGCCATCTGGTGCAAAAAATCCGCCACGCCCTGCAACGGCTGGAAAACAAAGAATTCGGCTATTGCGAAGAATGCGGCGACAAAATAGGGCTGCCCCGCCTGCTCGCCCGCCCCGTGGCGACGCTGTGTTTTGAGTGCAAAAGCTTGCAGGAATACCAGGAAAAAATCCACAGTTAAAAATGCCGCCCGCGCGGCGGACGCCGCTTTCCCCTGCCGAAATTGAACGCCGTTTGGCGGCATTGGGCGCGCCGTGGGAAGTGCGCGGAAACGCCCTGCGCGGCGAATGGCGGTTTAAGAATTTTGCGCAAACGGAATCGCTCGTGCGCGCCGTGCTGGAAATTGCCAATCGCGAAAATCATCATCCGGAAGCGGAATTCGGTTTTAACTATTGCCGCGTTTTGTATACCACGCACTCCGCAAAAGCGTTAACCGCGCTGGATTTTGACTGCGCGGAAAGCATCAAGAGCGCCGCCGACAAAAACGCCGAAAGGTGAAACCTTCGCGCGCCCGGCTTACCCAAGGCGCGGCGGGCGGGCATATTCGCCGCATGGCGCTTCCCGCCGCGGCGGGAATGTTTTGCAATATTATCTTCAGCATCACGGACGCTTACTACGCCGGATGGCTCGGCGCGGAAGCGCAGGCGGCGCTGGCGTTTTCGTTTCCGTTGTATTTTATCGTCCTGTCGCTGTGCGTCGGCATTTCGCAAGCCGTGGCAAGCCGCGCCGCCGCCGCATTGGGCGGTAAAAAATCGCGCAAGGCGAGCCGTTTGGCGGGACAATCGCTTATTCTCGCCGCGATGGTTTGTCTTTTTATTTGGCTTGTATTTTTGCCGCTTACCGGCGGGATGCTGGCGTTGCTGGGCGCTAAAGGCGATGCGCGCGTTTGGGCGGAAGAATACAGCGGCATTATTTTCGGCGGCGCGCCCGCGTTTTTGGGCGCCTATGCGCTCAACGGCGCTTTGCAGGCGGGCGGCAACACGACGGCGTTTCGCAACAGCATCGCCGCCGCCGCCGCATTCAATATTATTTTGGACCCGGCGCTCATGTTTGGCTGGTTTGGTTTGCCGGTGCTGGGCGTGGCGGGCATCGCCTATGCGACCGTGATTGCGCAAGCCGGATGCGCGGCGTATTTATTGCATGCGCTTTCCGGCACGGCGGTTGCGCGCCGCTGGCGGCGGCAATATTTGCGCCCGCATTGGCGTTTGCTCGGCGTATTGGCGGCGCAAGCGGCGCCCGCCGCCGGACGAATGCTGTGCATCAACGCCGGCTTTTTTATCATTACCGCGTTTGTCGGTTATTTCAGCGCCGCCGCAGTCGCCGGCTACGGCATTGCGTTGCGCTTGGAGCAGTTGTTTTTGGTGCCGATGATTAGTTTGGAAACGGCGATGCTCGCTTACGCCGGACAAAACTTCGGCGGGCGGCGTCCGGCGCGGGTGGCGGCGGCGTATTTTTTATGTTTAAAAAAAGGATGGACGGTGATGGCGGCGGGCGCTGTGACTTTTATTGCGGGCGGCGGTTTTTTGACCGGATTATTCAGCGCGGAAGAAGAAGTCATCCGGCAAGGGCGCAATTATCTTTTATTGGCGGCGGCGGCGGGCCCGTTGTATGTCGTCACCACCGTGGCGGGCTCGGTGCTGATGTCCGCCGGAAAAACCGGAATCCTGCTTATAGTAAATGTGTTGCGGCTGGCGACGATGCCCGCGCTGTTGTCGTATTTGCTGGCGGTCAAACTCGGCATGCAAATCCCCGGCATCTGGCTCAGTTTGTTTATATGCAACGCCGCCGCCGCCGCGTTTATGCACCGCCGCTGTTTGCGCCTGTTGCGCGAAACGGTAAAACGCCGCGCGCTTGCGGCGGG
>JBPCWY010000185.1:0-4883 GCA_051009035.1 Gammaproteobacteria bacterium | reverse complement strand
GGATGCGGACGGGACGATTTTGCGATGGACGGCGAAAGTCCAAACCGGCGGAAAAATCGCGCAATTAGGCGGGCGGTTGATAGAAAGCGTTGCCAAAAAACTCGCCGGACAATTTTTTGATTCCCTCACCGCCCATTTGGAAGAACCGGCGGAGTCGGAAAAATCAGAAAAATCCGCCCCGAAAAAATCCGCCGCCGCAACAGATTCCGCGATTACGGCGCATTTTCGCCGCCCGTTTTTGTGGATAATATTGATTTCCGCCGCAGGACTTGCCGTTGCCGCCGCTGTATTTTTGTAAAAATTTCCCAAACAATCTCGCCATTCCTGCGAAAGCAGGAACCATGTGTCTTTGTTTTTGCCGTAAGGCAAAACCAGACGGCGGGATACATCCAAACGCCGCTAAAAGACACATGATTCCTGCTTTCGCAGGAATGGCGGTAATAAATTATGGGCGACTCAACTCGTCCCTACGCTGGAGCGTAGGGACGAGGAAGAATAAAAAAATTGCGAAAAGTGTTGACAAGGCGAATTAAGGGTGTAAAATCGCTTTTGTTAAAGAATAATACGCGCCCCCAGCCGGGGGTGTCGTCCGATAAAACACCTTTGGGAAAAGGGCGGCAGTATCTTTACAGCGTATTGATTCTTTAACAACGCCCGGCGCGTTTCGCCGGATTTTGTTAGGAGAGACACCATGAAAACCATTTTGCGGGGAATTTTTGCGCTTTTGGCGATTTCGCTGAATATGTCGGCGGCGGCTTTTGGCAATATCGCGAATACGAATAATGCCCTTAATAATGGCGATACCGATGATTATATTGTTTACATTGGTTTTAACTCTGATTCTGCTAATGATGCGGTGAGAGAGACCGATGATGCTTGCGACGCTGGCACAAATGTTAATTGCGTTTTGCAATCCGACTCCTTTGTCATAGGGGCATTTATTGATGATGAATGCATTGCAGTAATTCCCTTAGTGATGCGTGCAATAGGGTCGGGAATCTTAACCTATAATTATTCTTTTGGGAGAGGCAATACACAAAGCGCAGCAATTGCGGAAGCTCGCAGATTTATTCCATCAAATTATCTGGCGGGAGAGGCGAGACCTATTGCCCGGTGTTCAAATGCTGCACTTCCTTTTGATTCCGTTAGGATTGATATTTTTGGCACTTCATTTCCCTCTCTTGATCCGTCCAACGGTGGCGGTGGCGGCAGTAATGCCGGCGTCATTATCGGCGGCATGGCGGCTGTCGGTTTGGGCGTGTATTTGTATAATCAAAATACGCCTGAATCGGAAGAAGCCCAAACTGCGTTTTTGCCTATCGGTGAATACTCCGATAATGGCGGCATTCGCAGTTGGAAAACCGGCGGGCGTTTCAATTGGCAAAAGGGGCGGATGTCCGCTTATTGGGAAACTATCGGGCAAAATTCTGCCGATAATTTTTCATATGGCAGTGGTTTGGAATATACCGCTGATTTGTGGACGGCGGCGTTTTCCGAATCGGTGCAGGGGAAAATTGTAGATTATGATTTTTCGCTGTCTGCGGATTATAGCGGCGGGCTGTGGAAAATATTGCCGACTTATCGGTTGCATTCCCGTTATGAAAAATTGTCAACCGAATGGGAAAGCGACACGGAAAATTCCTTAAACTTGGAGGGAATTCTCCGTTATAACCGCTGGACGATTCGCCCGTCCGCCGGATTTCGCTGGGAAAATACGGACGATTTTGGCGACAACTCCCATTTCGGATTTTCCGCCGTCCGCCGATTTTGACGGCAAATGGGAAGTATTAATTTTTTTCGCGGGGCGAATTTGACACCGGCAATAAATTAACTTCCGCAACACATTGCGAGGATGTAGAAGGATAGTGCGCTGGCGGTGCGGTTTTGGGCGAATGCGATGACGGCGTTTGCCGTGAAAATCCATCGCGCCGCCGTTATTAAATTAACTTGAAAACCATATTCGCCGGTTAAATACGAACCCAAAACGAGGGCGATATAACCCGCGAACAGGAGTTTTATAAAATTGCGCGTTTCCGCCATTTTTTACCTTTTGCCGCCGGGCGGTTTTTCGGCGTCTATTTTTTCCATTTCCAAGGCGCGGGCGTGGCAGGCGCGCATTGCTTGGCGGACGATTTTTTTGAGATTGCCGGTTTCTAATGCGGCAATCGCGCGCTCGGTTGTGCCGCCTTTGGACATCACGGCGCGGCGTAAATCGGAGGAGGATTCGCCGCTTTGCGCCAACATCGCGCCGCCGCCGCGTAAAGTTTGGGAGACGAGAAAGCGCGCTTCGGCGGCGGAAAATCCGAGATTAACCGCCGATTCTTGCATCGCTTCGGCGAAATAATATAGATATGCCGGACCGCTGCCGGATACGGCGGTGGCGGCGGCGAGCATAGATTCGTCTTTGAGCCACAAAACTTCGCCGGCGGCGCGGAATGCGGCGGAGATTTGCGTTTTTGCTTTTGCCGAAATTTTGCCGCAACAAACGCTCATCCCGGCGGCAACGGCGGAAGGCGTGTTGGGCATGATGCGGGCGATATTTTTCGGCGCAAACGGCAGCCAGCCGGCAATCGTCCGCAACGAAAGCCCGGCGGCGATGCTAATGATAATATCCGCGCCGGGCGGAATCGCGGCGCAGGCGGCGCGCATATCCTGCGGTTTCACCGCCAGTATTAACATGTCCGCTTCCGCCGCCGTGCGGCGTCCTTTTTCCGCCGCCGCCGATGCGCTTGCGGCGACGCCAAAACGCCGCCGCAACGCCCGCCTTTTTTCGGGGTTGCGGTCAATTACCGCGATGTCGGGCGGATTTTTCGCCCGCGCCATTCCGCCGATTAGCGCGGCGGTCATGTTTCCGCCGCCGATAAATGTGATTTTCATGGCAATTCCCTTTTCGGTTTTGTTTCGCGAAAGCCAAAAATCCCCCGTCCGATGCGGATATGCGTTGCGCCTTCGGCGATGGCGGATTCAAAATCATCGCTCATGCCCATGGAAAGCGCATCCAGCGGCAGGCGGCATTTTTCGGCGAGTAAATCGCGCAACACGGCGAGGGCGCGGTAGGGGGCGCGCTTGTTTTCGTGGAGGGGCGAGGGGACTGCCATTAATCCGCGCAGGCGCAAATTTGGCAGGGCGGCGATTTCGCGCGCCAGCGCCGGGGCGTTTTCGGGCGTTGCGCCGCTTTTGCCGGTTTCGCCGTCAATGTTGATTTGCAGGCAAACGGAAAGCGGCGGCAAACCCTCGCGCGCCGCCGACAATCGCCGCGCCAAAACCGCGCCGTCTATCGTATGCACCCAGCCAAAATGCCGCGCCGCGTCTTTGCTTTTGTTTTTTTGCAGATGACCGATAAAATGCCATAATAGCGGTAATTCCGAAAGTTGCGCCATTTTTGCGATACTTTCTTGCATATAATTTTCGCCGATATTGGCGATTCCAGCGGCGGCGGCGGCGCGTATTTTTTCCGCGTTAAAAGATTTTGCAACGGCGATAATGCAGATTTCCCGCGGATGGCGTCCGGCGGCATCGCAGGCGGCGGCGATTTTTTTTTGCAAAAAAGCAATATTGCGGGTAATATTTTCCATATTGGGGAAAATATATTATAATGCGGGCGTCCGTCAAAAAGGCGGGAATTAGAGAAAGGAAGAAAAAATGGCAGTTAGCATGAAAGAGTTGCTGGAGTTTGTCGTGCAAAACGACGCTTCGGATTTGCACATTTCCAGCGGTTTGCATCCGATGGTGCGGATTAGCGGCGACATAGAAAAAATTGATGTCCCGCAGCTGTCCTCGGACGATGTGCGGGTGATGGTTGAATATTTGACCAACGAAGACCAGCGCAAAGTTTTTGACGAGACGGGCGACTACGATTTGTCGTTCCAGCTCGGCGAACTCGCCCGCTTCCGGGTCAATTTATTTGAACAGGCGCGCGGGCCGGGTATTGTATGCCGGACGATTCCGACCAAAATTTTGAGTTTGGCGGAATTAAAAGCGCCGGCGAGTTTCGCTACAATCGCCTCGCAACCGCGCGGCATCGTTTTGGTCACCGGACCCACCGGCTCCGGCAAATCCACCACGCTAGCGGCGATGATTCACGAAATCAATTGCAGCAAAAAAGAGCATATCCTGACCGTGGAAGACCCGATAGAATTCGTCCACAAACCGAACCAGTCGCTGATTAACCAGCGCGAAGTCGGGGCGCATACCAAAAGTTTCGCGTCTTCGCTGCGCGCCGCTTTGCGCGAAGACCCGGACATTATTCTCGTCGGCGAGATGCGCGACCCGGAAACAATCGGGCTGGCATTGACCGCCGCCGAAACCGGGCACTTGGTATTCGGCACGCTGCACACCAGCTCGGCGGCGAAAACCATTGACCGGGTCGTGGATGTATTTCCGGCGGCGGAAAAAGAAATGATTCGCGCCATGCTTTCCGAAAGTTTGCGCGCCGTCATTTCGCAAACGCTGCTGAAAAAAGTCGGCGGCGGGCGCGTTGCGGCGCACGAAATTATGATTGCGACCCCCCCGATTCGCAACCTCATCCGCGAAAACAAAGTCCCGCAAATGTATTCCGCGATTCAAACCGGACAGCAATTCGGCATGCAGACGCTTGACCAGTGCCTGAAAAAACTGGTGGGCGACGACATGATAGCAAATAACGAAGCCATGCGCGTTGCGGTTAAAAAGGAAGATTTTCGCGAGGAAAAATAAAAATTTTCGTTAAAGTTTTCCGTCCAAAAACGGGCAAGTTGCGCCGTTTTTGGATTTGCAGTTTTGGCGGTTTTGGCGGAAACGCGCGGTTTGAACCCGTGCCGGAATAAATTTCCGGCGCGGGTTTTTTATGCGAAATTTCCGCGCAAGGAAAAAATCCGCCCGCCCCCGATTTTAATCGGGGGTGA
>JBPCWY010000184.1:0-12068 GCA_051009035.1 Gammaproteobacteria bacterium | reverse complement strand
GGATATTATGTGCCGCACGCCGTTTATCCGCCCGGCTACCACTGCAACCCAAAACAGCCGCTCCCGTTTGCGTCTTTGGCGTCCCAAAAAAATTACATGGCGTTTTACGGCATGGGTTTGTATATGGACCCGGCGCGCATGCGGCGTTTTACCGCGGCATGGGAAAAAGCCGGGCAAAAATTGGACGCCGGAAAATGCTGCATCCGGTTTAAAAAACTTTCCGCCGCCGCGCCCGCCGTCATCGGCAAAGCGGTCGCGGACATGCCCGTCAAAAAATACATCGCGCTGTATGAAAGCCGCCTCGCCGCGAACAAGCGCGGCAAAACAATTAAAACCAAATCCCATTAACAAAAGGAGAAACCCCATGGCACCCGCAACTTCAACCCTCAAAGAGGCGCGCGAAAAGCGCAAAATTAAATCGGTCGCAAAACTGACGCTCCCCGGCGGAAAAACGCTGGACTTGCCGATGTATGGCGGCAGCATCGGCCCCGATGTCATAGATGTTTCGCCGATTAAGGGGGCGGATTTATTCACTTACGACCCGGGTTTTGTCGCGACCGCAAGCTGCTCGTCCATGATTACCTACATTGACGGCGAAAAAGGCGAGCTGCTTTACCGCGGTTATCCGATTGCGGAGCTTGCCGCGCGGGCGACTTTTTTGCATACCTGCTATTTGCTCTACCACGGCGAAATGCCGTCTCCGGCGCAGTTCAAAAAATACCGCAGCGAAATTATCCGCCACACGATGGTGACCGAGCGGGTGATTGATTTTATTAAAGGGTTTGACAGCCACGCGCACCCGATGGCGGTGATGGTCGCCGTCGTCGGCGCGCTCGCCGCGTTTTACCACGAATGGTCGGATGTCAAAGACCCGGAAAGCCGCCGCCTGTCCGCGATGCGGCTGGTCGCAAAAACGCCCACGATTGCGGCGATGTCCTACAAATACAGCATCGGGCATCCGTTTATGTATCCGCGCAACGATTACGGTTTTGCCGAGAATTTTTTGTATATGATGTTCGGCACGCCGTGCGAATCATACAAATCGGACCAGGTTTTGGTGCGCGCGTTAAACCGGATTTTTATCCTGCACGCCGACCACGAACAAAACGCGTCCACTTCCACGGTGCGCTTGTCCGGTTCCACGAACGCGAATCCTTTCGCCTGCGTTTCGGCGGGCATCGCTTCGCTGTGGGGTCCGGCGCACGGCGGGGCGAACGAAGCGGTATTAAAAATGCTCGGCGAAATCGGCGATGTCAAAAACATTCCGCAGTTTATCGCCGGAATCAAATCGGGCAAATCGGGCAAGCGCCTGATGGGTTTCGGACACCGCGTCTACAAAAACTTTGACCCGCGCGCGCAAGTCATGCGCCAAACCTGCCATGAAGTTTTGCGCCACTTAAAATTGGGCGACAACAAACTTTTCCAAATCGCGCTGGAATTGGAAAAAATCGCGCTCAACGACGAGTATTTTATCAAACGCAAATTGTATCCGAATGTGGATTTTTATTCGGGCATCGTCTTGCAGGCGTTAAACATTCCGACTTCCATGTTCACGGCGGTTTTCGCCATTGCGCGGACAATCGGCTGGGTATCGCACTGGAACGAACAGCACACCGACCCGGAATTCCGTATCGGACGCCCGCGCCAGTTATATCTGGGTCCCAAAAAACGCAAATTGCCGGCGTTGAAAAAATAAAACATTCCGCCCGCCCCGGATTTAACCGGAGGCGGGCGGGTTTTATTTTTTATATTTTTCGCGCAAATTGCGGATATGGCGGCGTTTCTCTTCGGGGATAAATTGTCCGGTATTTCCCAATACGGCGGCAATCGCATTATTAACTTGCGATTCGGAAAGCGCCGTATTTTGGCGGGCGGCGATGAATCCGTCCAAGTTTCCCGGGCGGGTAATCACGCCGTCCGGCAACGGCGTTTTAAATTCCGCATCGCCCGCGAAAACTATAATATTATAAAAAACATCCGGCGGCAATCCGGTTAACTCCCGCAATACTTGCATGTGTTTATAATTCTGCCGCAGCGGGTTTTGAAATTTATGTTTTCGCCCGCCGCGCAAAACCCGGGTCCAAACGCGGTCGTTTTTTCCGGCAAAAATCCAGCCGCCGTAGTTTTTGGTTTCCACTACAAAAATACCGAAACGGGAAAATACGGCATGGTCAATTTGGGTTAAGCCGCCGCGTTTGGACGGCAATAATAAATCTTCATAAACGGCGTATTCGGATTCCGGCAGCCGTGCAAGCGCGCCGCTAACCAAACTTTCGCCTTGCTTGCCGCGCAAAACGGGGCTGCCGGTAATGTCCGCCAAAAACCCGGTAAATAAATATTTCCAAAATCCCATAACGATTTATTCCCGTTCAACGGCGCGGAATAATTGCGTTTTATTTTTCCATTACCAAATCGCCCAAATAGGGCAAGTTTTGCACATTGACTACCGGTTTAATATTGACGCCTTTGCGCGCCGCCCATGCCAAGTTTTGCCAGTGCAACGGGACAAACGCCGCTTCTTTGTGGGCGATTTCTTCTATTTTTTGCAGGCGAATCGCGCGCACTTTTTCGTTAGTTTCGGATTGCACATCCAAAACCAAGCGGTCAAATGTCGGGTTGCAATAATTCCCCGTGTTGTATTGCCCGTAACCCGTTTCTTTGTCCGGACACATTAGCAAGAACTCGCTGAAGTTTCCGGAATCCTGCGTATCCGAAAGCCATCCTATC
Source organism: Gammaproteobacteria bacterium (assembly GCA_051009035.1). Classification (GTDB taxonomy): domain Bacteria; phylum Pseudomonadota; class Gammaproteobacteria; order Tethybacterales; family Persebacteraceae; genus Persebacter. The sequence continues at coordinate 9,341 of JBPCWY010000184.1, read as the reverse complement.
ATCATAATATCGGCGGCGCGTTCGTCAAATTTCGGCCAATACTGCGCTTTTGGCATCGTTTTTAAATTGATTTTAATGCCGATTTTGCCGAGCATTCCGGCAACCGCTTCGGCGATTCTCGCGTCGTTAACATAGCGGTTATTCGGCGCCATCATGCTCGCCGTAAAGCCGTCCGCATAACCGGCTTCCGCCATTAATGCTTTGGCTTTCGCCAAATCGTAACGCGGTTTTAATTTCGGATTATGCCCGGAATATCCTTGCGGGCTTTGCTGGGCGGCGGGCGTGGCGAAACCTTTCATAATTTTTTTGGCGATGGCGCGGTTGTCAACCGCATATACAATAGCAAGCCGCACGCGCGAGTCGGCAAAAGCGGGCTGGCGTTTTTGGTTTAATTGAAAATTAATGATGCGCGGACCGGGCAGGGTAATCAAATTTATTTTGCGGTTGCGAAGAATGCGCGCCAAATCATTCGGCGGCACCGGCGCGATAAAATCCACATCGCCGGAAAGCAGGGCGGCGACCCGCGTGGCGCTTTTCGCAATCGGCGTAAAAATTATTTTTTCCACATTGCCCGGCGATTCCGCGTCCCAATAATCCGCAAAACGCGCAAGCTCCATGCGGACTCCCTGCTGCCGCTTGGTGATAATAAAAGGTCCGGTGCCGGAAACATTTTGCGAGGCAAACGAGCCGCCGTGTTTGATAATCGCGTCTTTTTGCCCGCCGTTGCCGTCCGCGCCGGAATAAAATTTCCGGTCCATCGGAAAAATATAAGCCGCCAAGTGCAGAACGAGCGGAAACGGCTTGCGCGTTTTTAATTCCGCCGTATAATCGCCTTTTTCATCGCAGGAAACAAACGGCTCATACAACGCCTTAAAATCGGGGCTTTTTTTCAACCGCGCCAAAGTCCAGCAAACATCGGCGGCGGTCATCGTATTGCCGCTGTGAAATTTAACCCCGCGCCGCAAATTAAAGCGCATGGTTAAATCGTCCGTCCGCTCCCACGATTCGGCGAGGCGCGGCTCAAATTGCAAATCCCGCGTCCACCGCACGAGCGGATCAAACGCCAAATGCGAAAATTGCAAAGTGCCGGTGGTATTATATTCGTGCGGGTCAAGCGACACGGGGTCGGCGTCGTAAGCCATCTTCAGCGTATTCGCCTGCGCCCCGGCGGACAGCGAAACCGCGGCGGCAAGCACGGCGATTTGTTTGGCGATTTTTGCAACTGGCGCAAATTTCATACTTTTCCTTTCTTATAAAAAAACGCCCGCAAATTCTTAAAGAAAATCCGCGGGCGTTTGTAAGCGAAAAATCTTCGCCTTATTTTTTTATTACCAAATCGCCCAAATAAGGGAAGTTTTGCACATTGACAATTGGTTTGATATTGACTTTTTTGCCCGCCGCCCATGCCAAGTTTTGCCAGTGCAGGGGGACAAATGCCGCTTCTTTGTGGGCGATTTCTTCTATTTTTTGCAGGCGAATCGCGCGCACTTTTTCGTTGGTTTCGGATTGCACATCCAAAACCAAGCGGTCAAATGTCGGGTTGCAATAATTGCCCGTGTTGTATTGCCCGTAACCCGTTTCTTTGTCCGTGCACATCAGCAAAAATTCGCTGAAATTGCCGGAATCTTCCGTGTCCGAATGCCATCCTATCATCATAATATCGGCGGCGCGCTCGTCAAATTTCGGCCAATACTGCGCTTTCGGCATCGTTTTTAAGTTGACCTTAATGCCGATTTTGCCGAGCATGCCCGCCGCCGCTTCGGCGATTTTTGCGTCGTTAACATAACGGTTATTCGGCGCCATCATGCTCGCCGTAAAACCGTCCGCATAACCCGCTTCCGCCATTAATGCTTTGGCTTTCGCCAAATCGTAACGCGGTTTTAATTTCGGGTTATAACCCAAGTATCCTTTCGGGCTTTGCTGGGCGGCGGTCGTGGCGAAACCTTTCATAATTTTTTTGGCGATGGCGCTGTTATTAATCGCATAAACAACGGCAAGCCGCACGCGCGGATCGGCGAAAGCGGACAGGCGGTCTTGGTTTAATTGAAAAGTAATGACGCGCGTCCCGGGCAGGGTGACGAGATTTGTTTTGCGGTTGCGGCGGATGCGCGCCAAATCATTCGGCGGGACCGGCGCGATAAAATCCACATCGCCGGAAAGCAGGGCGGCTACGCGCGTGGCGCTTTTTGCAATCGGCGTAAAAATTATTTTTTCCACATTGCCCGGCGATTCCGCGTCCCAATAATCCGCAAACCGGTCAAACTCCAAACGCACGCCTTGCTGCCGTTTGGTAATAACAAACGGGCCGGTGCCGGAAACATTTTGCGAGGCGAAAGAATTGCCGTGTTTAACTACCGCGTCTTTCGGCTCGCCGTTTGCCGTGCCGGAATAAAATTTTCGGTCCATCGGAAAAATATAAGTCGCCTGGTGCAAAACGAGCGGAAACGGCTTGCGCGTTTTTAATTCCACCGCATAATCGCCTTTTTCGGCGCAGGAAACAAAGGGGTCAAACAACGCCTTAAAATCCGGGCTTTTCTTCAACCGCGCCAAAGTCCAGCAAACATCGGCGGCGGTCATCGTATTGCCGCTGTGAAATTTAACCCCGCGCCGCAAGTTAAAACGCATGGTTAATTCGTCCGTCCGTTCCCACGATTCGGCGAGGCGCGGCTCAAATTGCAAATCCTGCGTCCACCGCACGAGCGGGTCAAACGCCATGTGCGAAAACTGCAAAGTGCCGCCGGACAATTGCTCGTGCGGGTCAAGCGACACCGGGTCGGCGTCGTAAGCCATTTTTAGCGTATTCGCCTGCACTCCGGCGGACAAGGAAATCACGGCGGCAAGGACGGCGAGTTGTTTGAAAAATTTTGCGAATGGCATGGGTTTCTCCTGTGGTTGCGGAATTGCAAAGCGGCGTCCAGCCGCGACAAGCGGATAATACCAAATTTTTCTTTGTTTTCCAAACGCGCCCGCCGCGGGGTTTTGCGGCGGGCGGCGGGGGCGGTTTTGCGGCGTTTTCCGGGGTTTTATGCGGCGGGGGCGGCGTTTTCCTTTTCCAGCCAGTGGGCGAATCCGCAGGCGGTTAGGTGAATATCCTGCGCATGTCCGCGCAACAAGGCGGCGGAATCAATGTCAATTCCGGCGGCGGCATCGGCATACCAGCCGCGCAGATATTCGCGAAATTGGGGATAAAATTGCCCGCCGGTTTCGGCGACTTTGCGCGCTTTTTCCGTCCATTCCTCCAAAGCGGCGATTTGCCGGTCGGCGAGGGCGGGCGAATTGGCGGCAATGCCAAAATGCGCCAACGCCGCATGCGGCGCGTCCAATTCCCGTAAATTTTCCAAAGTCCGCCGCGCCGCTTCGGGGTTAAATTGCGTAGGCGGCATAACCGGCACGATAAAAATTTCCCCGTCCGCGCCGATGCCGGGAAAAGAAACGCCGTAAGAATCCCCCGCAAACAAAACGCCGCGCGATTCCGCATAAACGGCGGCATGGTGCCAGGCGTGTCCCGGCGAATAAATAATCCGCAACGCTTCGCCGCCCAAATCCGCGTTTTCGCCGTCCGCAAAAGATTTGGCGCGCGATTTTGGGACGGCTTCCGCGCCCGCATATTGCTCGTTAAAAAATTTTTCGCCGTATAGTTTTTCCGCCGCCGGCAACAATCGTTCGTGCGGGTTGACTAAATGTTTTACCGTGCTGGGATGCGCGCCCAGCGTGGCGGCGGAAAAATGGCGCATTAATGCGCCCGCCGCCCCGGCGTGGTCCAAATGGGCGTGCGTTGGAATAATCCAGCGAATATCTTCGCGCGCCAAACCGGCGGCGGCAACGGCGGACAAAACGGAAGAAACGCCTTTTTTTGCGCCGCAATCCAACAGCGCGCCTTCGCCGTTTTTAACTAAAAGATAACAGCAAGTGTGTTCGGGCGCGGGGTGAAAAACATCAATGCGCCAAACACCCGGAAGCGTTTCGCGCCATGAATCAGACATCGCCGTCCGGCGAAACCAAAATGCGCCCGTTAAAATCGCCTTTCAATACTTTTTCGGCGGCGGCGGCAATGCCGTCCAAACCGACGGCTTCGCTTTCCACTGCGGCGTAATCTTCGTCCGCCAAAGTATCGGCGATAAGTTTCCAAGCGCGCGCGCGCAACGAATCCGGAATCATGACCGAATCCACCCCGTCCAGCCGGACGCCGCGCAAAATAAACGGCATCACGGTTGTGTGCAGTTTGGCGTCCGCCGCCAGCCCGCAAGCGGCGACTACGCCGCCGTATTCGGTTTCCGCCAAAAAGCGGGCGAGAATCGCGCCGCCGACCGTATCCACCGCGCCGTGCCATTTTGATTTTTCCAGCGGGCGGCAGGGCGCGCTCATTTCTTCGCGGGAGAGGACATTCGCCGCCCCCAATTTTTTGAGATAATCCGCCGCGGCGGGGCGGCTGACGGCAAAAACTTCGTAACCCAATTTTGCCAGCAAGCGGACGGCAAAACTCCCCACGCCGCCGGATGCGCCGCTAACCGCGATTTTTCCGCCGCTTTTGACATGCCCGCTTTCGTGCAGGGCGAGGACGCACAATGCGGCGGTAATGCCGGCGGTGCCGCACGCCATCGCTTGGCGGGCGTTGATATTGTCCGGCAAAACGGAAAGCCAAGCGGATTTAACGCGCGCAAACTGCGCAAAACCGCCGCTGTATTTTTCGCCGACTCCGCGTCCGGTAAGCGCAACCCGCGCTCCGGCGCGCAATTCTCCGGCATCCGCCTCCAGCGTCCCGGCGTAATCAATGCCCGGAATGAGCGGCGAAGCGCGCAAAATCTTGCCTTTGCCGGACACCGCCAGCGCGTCCTTATAATTGACGCCCGACCAAGAAACGCGCACAAGCGCGTCTCCTTCGGCGAGGAGGGAAGAGTCGGCGTCTTCCACGGCGGCGGAGAGTTTGCCGCCGTCATCGGTGCGGGCGACTAACGCCCGGAATTTTTCGGGGGTGGGGTTGGAGTTTGTCATAATCCGCGCATTATAACACGGGATTTTCTTAATTTTTGGATTTTTTTACCCGCAATATTAAATATTGCAAATCCGAAAAAATTATATTTTAAAACAAAGCGGGTTTTCTTTTGGTTATGCCAAAAAGGAAAAAGCGTTTAAATTGCAAAAAGAATGGCGTTTCTAAAATCCCTTGCCGGTTTGAGCGGGAACTTTGGCGGGCGCGATAACGCCGCCGAATTAAGCGAAAAGTAAGAATTGCGGGATTTTGCGGCGGCGGGCGGTATAATGCCCTGTTATGCTTCCCAACCGCGCCGCCAAAAAACCCAAAGACGCGGTAAAACGCGCTTTAGCCGCCCGCAAAAACGCGTCCGCCGCCTTTGATTTGCAGGCGGATTATTCGCCCTGCGGCGACCAGCCCCGCGCGATTGCCGCACTCGCCGCCGGATTGCGCGCAAAATTGCGCGCGCAAACGCTGATGGGCGTTACCGGCTCCGGCAAAACTTATACGATGGCGAATATTATCGCGCGCTACGGAAAGCCCGCGATTGTCCTCGCGCATAACAAAACATTGGCGGCGCAGTTATACGCCGAATTCCGCGAGTTTTTTCCGGGCAACGCGGTGGAATATTTTGTTTCCTACTACGATTATTACCAGCCCGAAGCATATGTCCCGGCGCGCGATTTGTTTATTGAAAAAGATTCCAGCGTCAACGAGCACATAGAACAAATGCGCTTGTCGGCGACCAAGGCGCTGATGGAGCGGCGCGACTGCGTTATTGTCGCCACGGTTTCGGCGATTTACGGCATCGGCGACCCGGTGGACTACCACAGCATGATTTTGCATTTGCGCGCGGGCGATACCGCCTCCCGCGCCGAAATTATCAAGCGTTTGGCGGCGATGCAATATGAACGCAACAAAGCGGATTTTCGGCGGGGCGTTTTTCGCCCGCGCGGCGACACGGTTGATATTTTTCCGGCGGAAAATTCCGAAGACGCGGTGCGCGTGGAATTGTCCGGCGACCGGGTGGAAAGTTTGTTTTTGTTTGACCCGCTAACCGGGCGCAAACGGCGGCGGCTGGAAAGATACACGATATACCCGTCTTCGCATTACGCCGCGCCGCGCGGGACTTTGACGCGGGCGATGCGGGCGATTCGCAAAGAGTTGGACGAATGTTTGGAATCCATGGAAACCGAAGGGCGCGCGCACGAAGCCGCGCGGCTGGGGGAGCGCGTCCGTTTTGATTTGGAGATGATGGAAGCGATGGGATTTTGCAAGGGAATTGAAAACTATTCGCGCCATTTGTCCGGGCGCAAAACGGGCGAGCCGCCCCCGACTTTGTTCGATTATTTGCCGGCGGATTCGCTTTTGTTTATTGACGAATCGCATGTTACCGTGCCGCAACTCGGCGGCATGTACCGCGGCGACCGGGCGCGCAAAGAAACGCTGGTCAAATACGGTTTTCGCCTGCCTTCCGCGCTGGATAACCGCCCGCTGCGTTTTGAAGAATTTACGGAACTCGCGCCGCCGATGATTTTTGTATCGGCGACTCCCGCCGAATACGAACGCAAAACAAGCGCGCGCCGGACGGAACAAGTCGTCCGCCCGACCGGATTAATTGACCCGGAAGTGCATGTCCGTCCGGCAAAAACGCAAGTGGACGATTTACTCGGCGAAGCCGGATTGCGGATTAAGCGGGGCGAGCGCGTTTTGGTGACGACATTGACCAAACGGATGGCGGAGCAATTTACCGAATTTTTAACCGAACACAAAATCAAAGCGCGGTATTTGCACGCCGATATTGATACCGTGGAACGCGCCGATATTTTGCGCGATTTGCGCCTCGGCGTTTTTGATGTATTAGTGGGTATTAATCTTTTGCGCGAAGGGCTTGATTTGCCGGAAGTTTCGTTAGTCGCGATTTTTGACGCGGACAAAGAAGGTTTTTTGCGTTCCGAGCAATCGCTCATCCAAACAATGGGGCGGGCGGCGCGGCATATCAACGGCGCGGCGGTATTATACGCCGACAAAGAAACCGGCTCCATGCAACGCGCGATTGCGGAAACGGCGCGGCGGCGGGAGGTGCAAATCGCGTATAATAAAAAACACGGCATCCGTCCGAGCGGGGTGCAAAAAGCGGTGAAGGAATTGATTAAAACCGGGGAAAATTTGGAGGACGAACCCGCCCCCCGCCGCCGCGATTTTCGCAAAATGCGCGAAGGCGAAGCGGGGCGGGAATTGCGCCGATTGGAGAAAAAAATGTTGAAACTTTCGGGAAATTTGGAATTTGAACGCGCCGCCGAAGTGCGCGATGAAATCCGCATTATCAAGCGCCAAATCTTCGGAATCGGCGCGTCCGCCGCATGAGCGGTTGGGAAGCCGCCGTAGTTATTGTCGCGCTGCTGATGCTGGCGGAAGGCGCGGCGTGCTGCGGACTCAGCGAAGAATCGTGGAAGAAATTGCGCGATTATATTGGCGGGCTTTCGGTCGGGCAGGTGCATACGGTCGGCGCGCTGATGATGGCGGCGGGCGCAATATTGCTGATGTTTGCGCTGGTATGAACCGCGCCGCGCCGCCCGTTTTAACCCCCGCATTGTTGCGGCTGGCGGAAGCGCATATCGCCGCCGCCGATTCGCGCATGGCAAAAATTATCGCGGCGCACGGTCCGTTGCGAAAAATCAAAACAGAGCCGCCGTTTCATGTGTTGTCGGTGTCCATTATTAACCAGCAGTTGTCGCAAACAGCGGCGGACGCCATAGAATCGCGCATCGCCAAAATCGTCCCGCCGCCGTTTTCGGCGGACGATATGGCAAAAGCGCCCGCGCTAAAATTGCGCGCCGCCGGATTGTCCGGCAAAAAAATAGAATACCTGCACGAAATCGCCCGCCGCGCCAAAAACGGCGCATTGCCTTTCGGCGATTTTGCGCGGCTGGCGGACGAAGAAATTATCGCGCTGCTTTCCGCCGCGCCGGGCGTGGGAAAATGGACGGCGGAAATGTTTTTGATGTTCGCGCTGGGGCGGGCGGATGTTGTATCGCCGGGAGACGCCGCATTACGCCGCGCCGCGCGCAATATTTACGGCAACCGCTTCCGCGGCGAAGACGAAGAAGTATTGCAAAAAGCCGCGCAAAAATGGCGTCCATACCGAACGGTCGGCTGCCGCTACCTATGGGAATCGCTGCGAAAATAAACGCGGCGGTATTGCCGCCATTCCCGCAAAAGCGGGAATTTCATGCGGCGGGACATGAATGGATTCCGGCTTCCATTGGCATAAAAGGCGGGAAGGGCGATTAAATATCGCAGTCCTTTTTGTTTGCGATTCTTTGCAAATGGCGAATCCGGTCTTGCATGGCTTGGGCTTCCTGCCGCTCGGCATCCGACAAATCCATAAAAAACCACGGCACAAGCAAAAACCATCCGGCAACGCCGAGCGCGACATTTTTGCCCGTTTTATTGGATTGCTCGCCAAGCAACCGGCGCGCGCGGGCGTCAAGGTCGCTCATTTCCGCTTCAATTTCATCGCAGTCCAATTCTTTGTCGCCGACTTCTTTTGCCGAAATAGGGTTTGCGGTTTTCCCCCCGCAACCGGAAACGGACAAGACGGCAAATACTGCCAGCAGAAAAGCGGCGGATATTTTTTTGAGTTTTTCTTTCATGGTTTTTCCTTTTTTGGGATGATAAAAATTATTCAAACTCGGAGTAGCGCACGCCCTTGCCGCGCAGGCAATGGTCGTAACTTAACCGCTGGTTTTTGCGGCAAATTTTAGTTTGCGCATGAAGCGCCTCCCAATCTTCGGTGGACATGCCATGTTCCGCCGGAACTAAATTCGCGCAGTTGTAATCCGTCGTGGAAATCAAATAACACGATTCTTTGGCGGCGTCAATTTCGTCGTCGCTCATGTCGCTAAACCGTTCAATTTCGCGCAAACGGGGACCGGGTTTGTCCGCGCAACCGGCGGCAAACACAAAAACCGCCAAAATCGCGGCAAGCATCAATTTCACTGTTTTTCCCTTTCGTGCGGCAAATCAAAATCCGGCGCGGGCGCCGGGCGCTGATATAGTATTGACACGATGGAAAGATACCGCCGCCCCTTCCCCGAGGGTTTTGTATAAGGCGACACCCCCGGCAGAGGGGCGCACCATGTCATACTATATCGGGAGTCATTCTACCATAAATTTCGCTTTCTGCGCTTTTCCGAAAAATTTTTTTTCGCGCCCCGCAAAAAGGACGCGCCGCTTTCGGCGGAAAATCCCGCGTTTTAAGTTAAAATACGCGCGGGTCGTTAGCTCAGTTGGTAGAGCAGCGGACTTTTAATCCGTTGGTCCAGGGTTCGAGCCCCTGACGGCCTACCGTATATTTGCCACAGGA
>JBPCWY010000183.1:0-2751 GCA_051009035.1 Gammaproteobacteria bacterium | reverse complement strand
CCCTGACCCCGTTCGGATTTCAGTCAGAACGGCGCACGTTCTGGGAGGCCTCCGACCTGTACTTCGAGATGTCGCCCTTCATGCACGCCGATCAGGTGAATGAGCCGATGCTCATGATCCACGGTATGGCGGACAACAACTCGGGGACCTTCCCGGTTCAGTCCGAACGCATGTACCACGCGCTAAAGGGACTCGGCGGAAAGGCAAGGTTGGTCATGCTCCCGAACGAGAGTCATGGGTACCGGGCCCGGGAGTCGGTGCTCCACTCCCTCGCCGAAATGATCGAGTGGTTCGACCGCTACGTGAAGAAGTCCGAAGCACAACGGGTGACGATGTAGCGTCCCGGTCTGTTGGTCCTAGTTACGGATCTCTCGGACCACGATCGTTCCGCTAAAAGTCTCGATTTCGATTTCAGGGCCGCCGTCTCCGAGCTGGACCCGGGACCGGCGACCGGATCGGGTGCGCGTATCCGTGGCACCCGCATGCTCGACGTTGATCGTGCCCGACAGCGAGGCCAGGCGGAGCTCGGCGTTCGCGTCCCGGGGTAGCTCCAGGGTCACACGCCCGCCGTGGGTCCCGAAGAAGTAGTCTCCGTCGGCCGAAATCGTACCGGTATAGCTCACCCGACCGCTTACAGTTTCCGCCTCCACGGACGTCGCCGACATGCCCTCCATGACGATGGATCCACTCACGGACTCGGCCGTGATTTCGCCGGCTGTATTTCGTATGCGGATTCCCCCTGAGACCGCCTCCGCTGTCACACGTCCTTCGGCGCCGTCGACCAGGACCGAGCCGCTCACGGTAGACGCGCTGACGGTACCACTCCCTCCCAGAATCTCAACACCGCCCTGAAACGTCTCAGCGTCGACTTCGCCGCCCATCCCGCTGAGCGAGATCGACGTCTGAAATCCCTCTACCGAAACATCCATGGTGCGAGGAACCGAGATCCGGTAGTCCACGATTCCGCTGTGGTTCCCCTCGCCCTCGATGTAGATGGTTCTGCCCGAGCGGTGAATCTCGATTTCAGAGCGGCGCGAGTGCTCCGCCTGGACGTGGATGTCATCCCTGTCCCAAGCTTCGACTATCACCTCTCCACCCACACTCTCCACATCCAAGCGGGTCGCATTCCCGGCCGTGAATGTCGTGTCTGTGTCCTGAATGAGACCGGCCGCGGCCAGTCCAACAAGGAACGTTCCCATTACCATGATCCGGTCTCCCGCTTTCCTCGGGTCTTGTTCATCCCGGTTATGCCATTGACTGGACCGCCGCCGCCGTAGAGCGGAGGAGGTCGAGCTTCTTTTGCATGTTGGACAAAAGGATCCGGTTCAGCATTTCGCTGCCGGGATCCTGTTTCAGTGCTTCCCTGGCCTCTCTTACCGCCTGGTCGATTGCATTCACACTCTCCCTGACGATCGCCACAGTCTCGTCGGATAACACAGAGGCGCCGTCGTTCACGATCTCCATCAGCGCGGCCGACGAAGCCTCGTATTCAGCGAACAGTGTTTGCACCGGGTCGTCGGCGTCGACGGTCGCCACCTGGGACACGGTCCCGAGAGGCGTGGTCACTGCGACGCTGGGGGGAGTCGCAGACATAGACCACGTCAACACACCGCCCAAACTCACCAGGACGATTGCGGCCGCAGCCAACTGGGGAATGGAAAAAGAGAACTGCCTCTGGAGCGGGGCTTGGGCGGGCCCGCCCGTCACTGAAGCGGCCGAGCTGAGGGCGATGATATCCGAACCCTGATCGGCATCCCCTTCTACGGGGGAGCCATCCTGAATCTGGGCCAGGATGCCATCCCAGACTCGATCCGGAACTGAAGCGTCTCGTGGGAGGGCTTCCAGGTCTTGCCTGAGAGACCTCAGCTCAGCCACGCGGCGGCGGAGCACTAGATCCGTTTGCATCCGCTCTTCAAACCGGGACAGTTCATTGCCCGTGAGGGCTTCATCCAGGTAATCCTCCACCTGGGCTTCGTCCTGGTTCACGTCGTTTCCTTCGTCCCTCATCGGTCCATCGCCTCTCGTACCATTTTTCTGGCCCTGTGGACCTGGGCTTTAACCGTGCCCACCGCCACGCCTTTGATTTCTGCGACGTCCTTGTACCGATATCCTTCGATATCCCGGAGAATAAGAACTTCCCGTGCGCCCTTTGGCAGGGCCGCGATGGCCTTCTCCAAGTCCATCATCGTTTCGGGCATCGCACTTTTCGCCTCATGTCCGTATCGCTCCAAGTCATCCACTCCACGCTCTCGGTCGTCGGTTCGGGCTCGTTTTCTCCGCGCCTGCAACACGACGTTGACGGCGAGTCGATGCAGCCACGTCGTGAACATGCTGTCGCCCCGGAACGTTTCCAGCTTCTGCCAACACCTTACAAACACATCCTGCGTAAGCTCCTCAGCCGTTTCAGCGCTCCCCGACATCCGTAGGCATAGGGCGAATATCCGTCCGGAGGTCTGTTCATACAGATCTGCGAACGCGGCTTGATCTCCACCTTTTGCCCGACCGACGAGGGCTTCGATCTCCAGTATCCCTCCCCTAGGCCGGACGATGCCTTGTCTTTTTGATATCAGAGTCACGCCCGTCCTTCGTCATGAAGCTTCGAACTCTATGATGTCCGGTATCCTGAGAAGGTTTGAACGACGCGCCTGTCACTGGAACAGAGCCGGGTGGCCCCCCGTGTGAAGAAAGACCGTCGGGCGGTCGGCGTCGAATAAGGCCAACAACCCGGCGGCTGCCTTGGACGTGTAGTAC